>NZ_MWQG01000005.1:0-134849 GCF_002210365.1 Fibrobacter sp. UWH1 | reverse complement strand
AAATGAGTATCTTTTGAAAAAGTTCAACATTATGCGTTAGCGATTAGAAATCGCCTCTTAATGACCTTAAGGAAACTATTGTCGTTAATGACCTGGTAAACCGCTACGGCATCAGAAAACGCTCACTCTTTGAAAGCCTTGTTACTTTTATACTGCATTCCAATAGTCGCATTTTCTCGGCCAAGGCGATTCGTGATTACGTGAAACAGGAACATGATAAGTGCTCTGTCAACACAATTATGAAATACATTGCCTATTTAAAGGAGGCTTACGTCATTTGCGGATTGCCGCAATACTCCACCAAGGTCAAGCGTGAACTTTCTTTCTACGAGAAAATCTACAATGAAGATGTTGCCCTCAATTCTATCCATGCCTCCGCGGGTCGTTACGACATTACCCACAACCTGGAGAACATTGTCTACAATGAACTAATCTATATGGGCTACGAATTGTTTGTGTACAACAACAAGGGAAAAGAAATTGATTTCCTTGCCCAAAAGGGTAACAAAAGATACTTGATACAAGTTGCCTACAGCGTCGCCGAGGAAAAGGCCTACGCAAGGGAATTTGATGCGTTCAATGGCGTAGAAGGGGATTTCCAGAAAATCATCATCACCAATGATGACGTGGACTACTCTTCAAGTACAGTAAGACATATCATGCTCAAGGATTTCTTGGTTATGGAATCTTTGGAAGTAACGCCCAAAGCAACGACCTTGGCAGAGGCGCAAGCTGCTTACAATGTGTGGCTGCAATACAAAAAAGAACATCCCTAGAATGGAATGTCCTTTTAACGAGTAAAAATTCCTACTGAAAACTTTTACTTATTTTGGAAAAAGTTTTCAGTAGAGAAAATGCTGTTTTTATAAATCTAAGTATTTATATTTTTCTGTTTCTCGGCATTTGGGATTGTCTTTAAATATCGTAAACCATTCATTCTCTGGCTGGCGGTTGTCTGGCATGTGAATATAAATTCGTGAAACCGAGGTTCCGATATAATTGTTTAAGCACAATTCTTGCTTTCCATTCCAAAAGGCTTTAAAGGAAACGATATCCCCTTTCTTTATCGTATATTCAATATTCAAGGTTTGGTAAGGAACTCCTTTATTGTACCACACGATTTCGGTTGCCGGGTCGAATTCGTCTATAAGAACTTCGTAAGAGGGTATTGGATTCTTAAAGTCGAATCCTCCCGTTTTTAATGCGTATCTATAATCAAAATAATATTTGTAAGGAACGACGCTTTTGACAGGAGTATTTTTGTAAGCGACAATCTGGAAATCCTTTGGGGACACTCCTTCAGGAAAATCACCGACAACAACAAAAAATGGCTCAATCTCAATTTTTGAGGGTAGCCTATCTACATAGGACGATGAATCTGAATTGAAGGTCCCTCCACAAGAAGCAAGAAGAAATAGTGCTAATAAGAGTAAGGCTTTCATTTTACTTCAACCACCCATTCATCTCGTGATTTTAGAAAAGCTACATGCGTTGTTTCGTCAATAATGTTCTTTACAACGAACTCTTTTTTTTCTGCATCGCAATATGCTTGTATTCCCCGATGGGCTACTCCCTCTCTGTACCAAATTACATAATAGTTGTAACCGCGATATCCTTCCCAAAGTTCATCGGGATCGCATGTCATTCGCCCGTATCGTGTAAATTGGATTTGCCTTACATTTTTATAAATCGTTGCGCTATGCCATTTCGCATCCTTGTCGCTTAGAGGACAATCCCCAGGGCAGTCCCTTTGTGCGTAAACAACGACGGATTCTTTTTCTATGGTTGCATTTTTCGGCAGGGATTCGTTAATGCGGATTAGGTGTGATGGAGGATGACAACCCATCAGGCTAAAACAGAGGAATAGCAAAAAAAATGATGCTATGAATTTTGGCATGTTGATGTTTTTAATTAAGCGGCGAAGCAACTCTTATAAAACTAGAAATTTTCAATATGGTTTAAGAATAGGTGCGTTTTTTTTTGCCTTTTTTATACTGCGATAAAAATAAGTGTTTTATGATTACAATACATTGACAAATGTATGCTATTATCATATATTCTATAATGAGGTTAAATATGGCGACGTCGTTATTACAAATTCGAATGGATGAAGATTTGAAAAACCAGGCCGCAGAATTGTTCGAAAGTCTCGGCATGGACATCCCTACTGCAATTCGTGTATTTTTCAAGCGAGCCCTTGTTGAAAAAGGATTGCCGTTTGATGTCAAAACCACTTCGTCAAAAGAGGCTGATGATCCAATGGGGCTTTTGTCTTCACTTCAGGCGTTGAATGCTAATGCTCAAAAAAATGGGACTATAGGCATGAGCGAAGAAGAAATTGAGGAAGAAATCAAGCAGATGCATGCTGAAAGAAGGAAGAAAAAATGCTCTACGCGGTAATAGACACCAATGTTCTTGTATCTGCAGCTTTAGCGAGAAATCAAATAGAATCTGTTCCTTATTTGATTTTGTTGGAAATTTTGAAAAAATCTTTTATCCCTATAGTTGATGAATCGATCGTTGAAGAATATAAAGAAGTTTTGTTTAGAACGAAATTTGGCTTTATTCACAAAGAAGCAGAAAATGTAATTGAAATCATCTTAAAGAATGCGCTCAAGGTTTCCATTCCATCGACCGGGAAGATTTTACCGGATATGGATGACGTCATCTTTTATGATGTTGCTTTTGCCAATCAGGACAAGGGTGCTTACATCGTAACCGGAAATACAAAGCATTTCCCTGATTGCGAATTTGCAGTAACTCCAAGGACTTTTTTGAACATGATTAATCCAACTATTCCATTGGTGGTAAACGACAACGGTGCTATTTACGATCCGACAGGATTGCTAGCGGCCTTCAAGGCTGCAAATGAAAATGCTCTTCGCAATGGTACTGCCGGCATGAGCGAAGAAGAAATCGAAGCCGAAATCAAGCTTATGCACGAAGAACGGAGACGGAAAAGAAACGGTTAGTTTTCAAAATACGGCAGTGCGGATTAACATGCGTTAGAAAAATGAGAAAACTCCGGAGTTGTGATCTCTGGAGTTTGAATTTTTTGAATGCTTATTGAGAATTCTTACAAGCTGTTGATTGCTTCGAACAGCTGCATCATCTTTTCTGCGTTCTTGATGCCGGGAGCGTCTTCAACGCCGCTGGACACGTCCACAAGTTCGGGGGAGAACTTTGCGCAAATGTCGCCGATGTTCTCGGGAGTGATGCCGCCGGCGAGCCAGAAGGGTGTTTCGCCTGCTTTTTCGCGAAGCAGTTCTTCAGGAATGCGCTGGCCAGATCCGCCGGGGATGCCTTCTACCTTGGCGTCCAGAAGAACGCGGGGTTCGCCGTGCTTGCGGATGGCGGCGAAGTTTTCGAAGTCTTCTGCGGAACCGATGCGAAGGGCGTTGTAGCAGGGGAGGGCTGGAGACTGGGTGGCGCTTGCTCCTTCTGCGGGAATTGCGTCGAATGCGGGTGCTGCAAATCCGTGGAACTGCACTGCGTCCAGAATGCCTTCGGCGGTAAGCTTGATGGCGGCCTTACCTTCTTCTGTTGTGGTTTCGGTAATGACGCCTACAAACAGGGGGCAGGCGCGGCCTTCTGCGGCGTATTCGTTACGGAGCAGCTGGGTAAAGTTACGGACAAAGGTTTCGTTGGTGAGGCGCTTGGTGTTGCTGAAAACAAAGCCCAGCAAATCGGCGCCCATTTCGGCAGCGGCAAAGCCGTCTTCTTCGCGGGTGATGCCGCAAATCTTGACCATGGGGATTTGGGCGGCCAGGGCGGCGTCTTGAACACCTGCGTCGGACATGGCGACAGCGTAAGCGGAGCGCTTGGCGTCACGACGTTCTGCGAAAATCTTCCAGAAGTCACCGCGGCGGTTTTCGTCGGCATCGCCAAATGCCTTTACCAGCTTGGCGGCCAGCGGCGGGTTCTTTGCCACGGCTTCGCCAACGAGAATTCCCTTGAAGCCCAGGCTGCGGGCGAACGCGGCGTCTGCAGGAGTGTGTACGCCACTTTCAAAAACAGCCTTTGCCGGCAACTTGTTGCGGATAGCCGCGGGAACCATGGGGTCGATGTGGAAGGTTGCCAAGTCTCGGCTGTTTACGCCTGCGACGATGGTCTTTTCTGCGCTTTCGCCCACGGCTTCCAGCACCAAGTTCAACTTTCTCAAATCATCCGGTTCACGGACTTCCACAAAAGCCTGCATCTCGAAACTCTGGGCGCGTTTGGCCATCTTAATCAGTTGTTCGTCATCCAGGATGCGGGCAATCAAAAGAACTGCGTCGGCACCGCAGCGGTAGGCGATATCGATTTCGTCTTCGAACAGCAAGAAGTCCTTACGGAGCACTGCGCACTTCTTGGTTCCCAACTTGTCGGCGGTTGTATCGCCGTTATCCACGGCCTTGGCTACAGTAATCAAGTCGGCCAAAGTACCTTTGAAGAAGTTGGTTTCCGTCAAAACGGAAATTGCCTGTGCTCCAGCAGCGGCATAAGTGCATGCCAAATCAGCAGGAACCAGATCCGGGGCAATGTCCCCCTTGGAGGGCGAAGCTCGCTTGACTTCCAGAATGGGACCAGGACGGCCCAGGAATTCGCAACGACCAACGGTACGCTTTTCGGGAATGTCAAAGCCAAAGGTGAGGCCAAGACGTTCAATGTCTGCACGTCTGCGGTCAACAATCTTCTTTAAAATATCTTCGCTCATTTATAGGTTCCAGGTTCGAGGCTCCAGGTACGAGGTTTGATGCTCGAAGTGCTGGGCACGGGGCTTGAAATTTTACCCGCAAAATTTAGAAAAAAAGATAAATGAAAAATTGCGTTTAGAAATTGGCTTGCGTTGCTTCTGTAGAATCAATCCTTTTTTATGAATTTTTATCTTGTAGGTGATTCAAGGAGAAGTTTCGATGAGAAAGCTGTTTTATGGAATAAGCGTTGTGGCCATGGCTTTGGGTATGGTGGCCTGTGACGATAGCGTTTCTTCTGCAAATAACGAAGATGCGGACAAGGAATCTTCATCGTCTGTTATTTCGGAGGACGCTTCATCTTCCAGTGTCAAACCGGGCTATTCATCATCTGTTGAGTTGGCATCATCTTCATCTGTCAAGCCTAGTTCCTCCTCCTCTGTCAAGCCAGGCTCTTCTAGTAGCAAGAAGGACGACCCGATGTCCAGTAGCAGTGTAGTTAGCTCTAGTAGCGAAAAGTCTTCTAGCTCTGTAAATTCTTCGTCATCGATTGAATCCAGTTCTTCTTCAAGTGTCACCCTGAGCGAAGTCGAAGGGTCTAGTTCCTCCAGTGTCATTCCGGGCTCCGACCCGGAATCCAGCAGCAGCGTAGAATCCAGTTCCAGTGTCATTCCGGGCTCCGACCCAGAATCCAGTAGCAGCGACGGTAATGACGATGGCAAGTCCTCGTCCTCCAGCAAGGCGAAGTCCAGCAGCAGCGTAGAATCTAGTTCCAGCGTCATTGCGAGTAGTTCTTCTGAAGAACTGGTCAGTTCCAGCAGTTTCAATAAATCCTCCAGCAGCAGTCGCGGTCTTTTTGATATGACGAAGGATGAATTTCTGAACCCGGAAATCACCTATGGCACCATGACTGACACCCGCGACAATAAGACCTACAAGACTGTTAAGATCGGTGATCAGGTGTGGATGGCCGAGAACCTGAACTATGCCGATTCTACAAAAATGCCGAGCCTGAAGGGTAAGTCCTGGTGCTATGACAATAAGACTGAGAACTGCGATGTAACCGGTCGCCTTTACACCTGGGCTGCAGCCATTGACTCTGTTGCCTTGGCAAATGATGCTGATAATCCTCAGACTTGCGGCTACGGCAAGACCTGTACGCTGCCGACAGTTGTTCAAGGCGTGTGCCCCGAAGGCTGGCACCTGCCGAGTTATGATGAATGGGAGACCTTGTTCACAGCGGTGGGTGGCTCTAGTAAGGCGGGTACGGCACTCAAGTCGCAAACTGGCTGGTATTCGCAGACGGGCGATGCTGCCGATAGGGATACCTACGGCTTCTCCGCGCTCCCTGCAGGCTACAGGAGCAACTATGGCTATTTCTACGATGCCGGCAACTACGCCTACTTCTGGTCTGCTAGCGAGCTCAATAGCAGCTACGCCTATAGCATGTACTTGTACTACGGCTACGAGGATGCCGGCATGGACAGATACAGTAAGTACTACGGTAACTCCGTTCGTTGTCTCCAAGACTTCAACTAAACTTTTACCTAAAATAGGTTGTCTAATTCATTTTATTCAATTTGCTTGCTGTATTGAATAAAAATTAACCTTTTTTGTTCAATATGGTTGCTTTGTTGACTAAAAATGCTATTTTTAAGGCATGAAAAGTGCCATGCTCAATCAGCGAAAAGAACGGGACCGCCTTTTGGCGGAGCCTTACCTTACACGTCAAACGGTGTATGATTTTGATGCCTTGCTCCAGAGCCCGAACATAAAGTTGTTAACGGGGCCTCGTCGCGTGGGAAAATCCACCCAGGCTATTTTGATGCTGCGCGGGAAGAATTTTGCTTACCTGAATTTCGATGATAATGAATTGCTAAAAGGCTGGAACGAGGAACAGGCGGAAATGCTGCTGAACGAGGTGTACCCGAATTTTCAGTACCTTTTGCTTGACGAAGTCCAAAATGTAAGTGGCTGGGATGTTTGGGTCGGAAAGCTTTTTCGTCGTGGGTACAACCTGGTTATAACAGGTAGTAACGCCAACATGCTTTCGGGAGAAATGGCAACCGTGCTTACGGGCCGATATCTTGAAATCAAGATGCTGCCTTTTAGTTTGTTTGAAACGAACGCGTTTAATCGGGAATTGACTAAGGACGATTATCTTAAAAATGGGGGTTATCCGGAAACGGTGTCGCAACGGGCCATAACGCAAACATACCTGCAGACTCTGTTCGATTCCATTGTGTACAAGGATGTGGTTCGCAGGCACAAGATCCGAAATGTTACGGACTTGAATAATGTGGCTACATTCCTTCTTGCAAATTTTACGGGAACATTTAGCTACAACGATGTGGCGGATGACCTTGGCCTTTCCAGTGTTGCCACAACAAAAAAGTTCATGGACTATTTGCATGAGCCATTCCTGTTCTATTATCTGGATAGATACAACAACAAATTGAAACTGATGAAAAAGGCTCCGCGCAAGGTCTATGTGGTTGACAATGGCTTTGTTTCGTCGAGGGCGTTTAGTCTTAGCGAAAATCTGGGAAAACTTCTGGAAAATCAAGTCTTTATTGAATTGCTTCGCCGTGGGTACGATACCGAAAAATCCTTGTTCTACTACCATTCCCGCAATGACAAGGAAACGGATTTTGTAGTTCGTGAAGGTAACAAGGTAAAGCAGCTAATTCAAGTTTGTTACGAGATGTCGAACGAAAAAACAGAAAAGCGTGAGGTGGGTAGCCTTGTGGAATGCGCCGGCGAACTGAAGTGCGATAACCTTACCATTGTAACATGGAATGATGAACGGCTCATTGAAAAGAACGGGTATGTTATTAAGGTTGTTCCCGTGGAAAAATTTTGAATATTTTTTATCTTGTAGGTGATTCAAGGAGAAGTTTCGATGAAAAAGCTGTTTTATGGAATAAGCGTTGTGGCTATGGCTTTGGGCATGGTGGCCTGTGACGATAGCGTTTCTTCTGCAAATAACGAAGATGTGGACAAGGAATCTTCATCGTCTGTTATTTCGGAGGACGCTTCATCTTCCAGTGTCAAGCCAGGCTCTTCCAGTAGCAAGAAGGACGACCCGATGTCCAGTAGTAGTCGCGGTCTTTTTGATATGACGAAGGATGAATTTCTGAATCCGGAAATCACCTACGGCACCATGACTGATAAACGCGACAATAAGACCTATAAGACCGTAAAGATCGGTGATCAGGTGTGGATGGCCGAGAACCTGAACTATGCCGATTCTACAAAAATGCCGAGCCTGAAGGGTAAGTCCTGGTGCTATGACAATAAGACTGAGAACTGCGATGTAACCGGTCGCCTTTACACCTGGGCTGCAGCCATTGACTCTGTTGCCTTGGCAAACGATGCGGTTGATCCCCAGACTTGCGGTTATGGTAAGACCTGTACTCTGCCGGCTGTTGTTCAGGGTGTGTGTCCCAGCGGCTGGCATTTGCCGACAAACGACGAATGGCAAACATTGTTCAAGGCTGTTGGTGGTTCCAGCGCTGCTGGTAAGGCTCTTAAGTCGGGCAGTGGCTGGTACAGCAATGGCAACGGAACGGATACCTACGGCTTCTCCGCGCTCCCTGCAGGCAACAGGAGCAGCCTTGGCGGTTTCAGCAGTGCCGGCTACTACGCCTACTTCTGGTCTGCTAGCGAGGGCAGTAGCAGCCTCGCCTATCGCATGTACTTGAACTACAGCATCGAGACTGCCTACGTGGACTACAGCAGTAAGAGCCGCGGTCACTCCGTTCGTTGTCTCCAAGACTCCAACTAAACTTTTACCTAAAATACTCCGTTTAGAACGAAAAGTTTGTGAAAAGGTGGTTGTTTAACTACCTTTTTTACGAAATTTTTGCTACTTTAGATGGCGTGAGATACCTAACATTAGAAAAAGCCATTGATGCGTGGAGAAAACTCCAGCCTATTTCAGATGAAAATAGGGCTCGTCTTGCTCGTCGTTTTTCCGTTGACTTCAACTATAACAGCAACCATATCGAGGGGAACACCCTTACTTATGGACAGACGGAAATCCTTTTGCTGTTCGGGAAGGTTATTGGTGAAGCGAATGTGCGGAGCGTTCAGGAGATGGTGGCCAGCGAAGTTTCTCTCAAGATGATGGTGGCTGAAGCTAAAATCAAGGAAACGCCACTTACACAGAATTTTATACGGGGCCTGCATCATACTCTACTGCGGGAGGATTATTCCGTTCATCGGGAACTGCCTGGTGGAATGCAAGTCGGGTATGTGGTTCACGCAGGGCAATACAAGACCCGCCCAAATAGTGTCATTACGCGTTATGGAGATCGGTTCGACTATGCGTCACCAGAAGAAACTCCTGCACTGATGACGGATTTGGTGGATTGGTATAATGCTGCAGAAAAAGAGGGGAAGTTGTCTCCTGTGGAATTGGCTGCGCTGTTCCATTATCGGTATATTAGAATCCATCCATTTGAAGATGGAGATGGTCGAATCGCTCGTTTGCTAGTCAATTACATTTTGGCGAAACATGATATTCCCATGGTAGTTGTTCGCAGTCGAAAGAAAGACGAATACCTGGAAGCTTTGCATGCAGCCGATTTGGCTGTAGGTGCTGCGCCGACATTAGGCGCGAATGCCTCGTTGCGAACTATCGCTCCATTTCTCAAGTATTTTAAGAATATGGTGGCGCAAGAAATTGATGGCGATGTTCGCTTTCTTACAAAGCGTGGTGAAGATATCTGGTGGTATGATGGCGAGTGCGTTGAATTTCGCACCCCGAATTATGGCCGTATTTTGAACCTTATGCAAAGTGAACCGGTTTTGACGCTAGCCGATATTCAGCGAAAAATTGGTATTCGAATTTCAGCGGTTAACAAACTGGTTCAGCACCTTCTTGATTGCCATTATATTGAACGCGGGAAAGATGTTGGCAAATGGCATGTGTTTATCGTGCCGTCAGTTTAGAGACTTTGCAATATTAGAAATGCGAAAAAAGGACCTGAGTTTTCTCAGGTCCTTTCTGTTTCTAGATCCTGCTCCTTTGAACCTTAGAATTGTAAGGAACTAAAGTTCCAACAATTCTATATCGCTAACGCTCAGGATGACACCGTGAGGCGCATGGTCTCCGCGATGTTCTAATTAGGAATTACTAGCAACCTTCACAGCTTCGATGGTCTTCAGCACGGAGCCGTCTTCGATTGCCTTCATAGCCATGTCGAAGCCTTCCTTGATGGAAGTGGCCTTCTTGCTGATGTAGAGGGCGGCGCCAGCGTTCAGGGCGCAAGCGTACTTGATGCCCGGACGGCCCTTGCCGTTCAACATGTCCAGACCCAGCTTGAAGTTTTCTTCGCCGGTGCCACCTGCCAGATCGTCTTCGTCCACAGCGGGGATGCCGAAGTCCTTGGGGTCGATGCGGTAAGTCTTGTACACGCCATCTTCCAGAATTTCTGCGATGGTGGTGGGGACGCAGGGAGAAATTTCATCGTAGCCGTCGTCGCTCAAGGCTACCATGACACGCTTTGCACCCAGGGCATGTGCTGCCTTGGTAAAGGGTTCCAGCACAGCTTCGCTGTAAACGCCCATGCAAAGGTACTTGGCTTCTGCAGGGTTGGTGAGAGGTCCGATGAGGTTCATGATGGTCTTGATGCCGAGGCAACCACGGACAGGACCTGCGTAACGCATTGCGCCGTGATAGACGGGAGCCATGAGGAATACGAAACCGGTTTTCTGCAGAACTTCGGCAGCCTTTTTCGGAGTCATGTCCAGCTTGAAGCCTGCAGCGGTGTAGAAGTTTGCTGCACCAGACTTACTGGAAACGGCGCGGTTACCGTGCTTTGCAATCTTACAACCGCAGGTAGCTGCAATAAGGCCAGACATGGAGCTTACATTGAAGCTGCCCTTGCCGTCGCCACCGGTACCCACGATGTCGGTGAGTTCGTCGCCAGCAATGGGGAACTTGCGCTTCTTACGGCTGAGCACTGCGGCGCAGCCTGCGATTTCGTCAGCCACGGGACCCTTGCAGGAAAGTGCGGTAAGGATTGCTGCCATCTGGCGTTCATCCATAATGCCATCGGTCAAGTCGTCCATGAACATTTCAGCAGTTTCGCGAGTCAGGTCCTTGCCTTCCATGAGAGTGTTCAATACACCGCGAATGTTCTGCGGTTCACGACGGTAGTTGAGGAATGCCTTGAAGAAATCGGCTTCCCTGTCGCTGGCGATGGATTCCGGATGGAACTGCACACCTTCGATATCCAAGGTCTTGTGACGAATGCCCATAATGTCGCCGTCTGTGGCGCGGGCGGTCACTTCGAATTCCGGCGGGAGGGTGGTTTCGTCAATGACAAGGCTGTGGTAGCGGGTGAAGGAATTCTTTGCGCCCATGGTGCGGAAGAGACCCTTACCGTCCAGGTTGATTTCTTCGACGATGCCGTGCTTGATGAACTTTGCGCCAACGATCTTTGCACCGAAAGCGTAGCCAATAGCCTGGTGACCAAGGCAGATGCCGAGAATGGGGAGCTTGCCTGCGAAGTGCCTGATGGCTTCAACAGAGATGCCTGCATCTTCAGGGCGACCCGGGCCCGGGCTCACAATGAGGCGGCTGGGGTTCAGTGCTTCGATGTCTGCGATGGTGCATTCCTTGCTGCGGAGCACGCGGATTTCTTCGTTAGTGATCTTGGCCAGAGCCTGATACACATTGTAGGTGAAAGAATCGTAGTTGTCAATTAAAACGATCATGATAAATCCTTTAGGTTCGAGGTTTGAGGTCGTTCGCCCCACAAGGGGGCTCTCTTTGAGGGCGGCCTTCGGCCTTTGAGTTTTAAGTTACGCGGCGTAGCCGCCATTATCTAGCTCAAAGCGCCTTCGGCGCGACCTCGTAGCTGAAAGCGTAGCGACCTCGCGCCTACTTGCTTCCTTCGAGGACTGCGCGGACAGCACCCAGCTTTTCGTTAGTTTCTTCAAATTCGCGTTCTGCGTTGGAGGCGGCCACAATGCCACCGCCAGCCTGCAAGGTAATCTTCTTGCCCTGCTTCAAGCAGCAACGGATAGAAATACAGAAGTCCAGGTCGCCATCGGATTCAATGTAACCTACAGCGCCTGCATAGAAACGGCGCTTGACCTTTTCGAGGCCAGAAAGGATTTCGATAGCGCTGATCTTTGGAGCGCCGCTCACGGTACCAGCTGGGAAGCTGGAACGAAGCACTTCAATAGACTTCTTGCCGGCGCTGACCTTACCCTGAACGTCAGAAACCAGATGAATCACGTGGCTGTACTTTTCGCATTCCATGAACTTCATGGCTTCCACAGTGCCAGCGGCACAGACGCGACCCAAATCGTTACGAGCCAAGTCAACGAGCATCAAGTGTTCTGCACGTTCCTTCGGATCGTTCTTCAGTTCCTTCATCAGTTCGTAATCTTCCTTTTCGTCCTTACCGCGGCGGCGTGTGCCGGCAATAGGATGGATGGTTGCGATACCATCACGGACGCGTACCAAGCTTTCTGGAGATGCACCAATAAACTGGTGGGTGCCGTAATCCAGGTAGAACATGTAAGGAGACGGGTTCACGGAACGGAGGCGGCGGTAAATGTCCAGAGCCTCGATGTCGCTTTCGAACTGGATGCGGCGAGAAGGCACGGCCTGAACGATGTCGCCTGCCACAATGTGCTTCTGCAGTTCTTCCACCTTCTGGGTGTATTCTTCCTTGGACTTGGAAAGATCGGTAACGGTAACGCCCTTGGCCACTTCCGGTTCCGGAGCCAGGTAGCTGAAGTCCAGGTCGGCCAGGCGCTTCTTTACGTTTTCGATAGCGGCAGGCAGGTCCACCTGATGTTCTTCGTAGTTCAATGCGAACAGGTGAAGCTTTTCGGTGTAGTGGTCGAACACGATGTAGATGTGACCCACCATGAATTCAGCTTCGGGAATGTTCAGTTCATCCACCTGTGGTGCCAAGTGAATGGTATCGCAGCGGGCGCAGAATTCATAACCCAGGTAGCCCACGCCAGAAGAAGGAATCGGCATCTGGTTAGGCGGCACGGTGTTTTCACCGGAAATGATCATGAGGGCGTCGAGAATGTCGCCTTCGCCTTCCTTCAAGAATACGCTTTCCTTGCCGTCAACGACAATGGAAACGTCATGCTCGTTCTGGCGGAGACGGAAGGCTTCGTCGACCATCAAGGTCGAGTAGCGGCTACGGCCATGAGCGAAAGAAGCAGATTCAAAGATTGCCTTTGCTCCCAGCTTCTTGCCGAGAGAGAAAGGTGTATAGCGTTCGCCGGGGAGGGCGACGTAGATGCTGTCGGTACGAGGTTCCTTCATGTTCAATCCTTCGTTTTTCGTCGTCACCCTGAGTGAAGCGAAGGGTCCAGCATAGCATGGATTCTTTCACTGCGTTCAGAATGACGCTCTTATTAAAATTCTTTTGGCGAGGCTTCACGACCCGAAACAGGGTAGTGGTTCCGACCCGGAGGAACAAGAATTTTAAGGAAAAATTTAAGGCCTCCAGGGAGTCTGGAAGCCTTGCCGCTTTGCTCTTACGCTTTAAACGCGCGATACAATTTGCAAATACCAGACTCTATGTTAGAGTCCGCGCCACCATCGGCCGTCGAATGCAACTGTAAGAGCATAAATCATCTTCATGTCCAAAATTTATGAATATCCCTACCTGTTGGCAAGGGATTTTTCGTAAAAAAGGGGCTGTAAAAACGTAAAAAATGTGCCGGTTGCTTTTTTTATCCAGTTAGCGTTAAATTGTCTGCAGTTTTATATATTATCTCCATCACTTCAAATTGGAGTGCTTTCTCTATATCCCTGGCCGGGCGCCCTTGTGGGCGGTATAAGCCTAACCAAATCGGGATTTCTTGCATCCTTTAAAAGTACTGTTCTGGGCCCTTTGGGGGGCTTTCAGCGGCGTTGCCTTTGCGCAGGCGGTCGCTTTGGATTTTGTGGACACGCCGATTGCAGATGTGGTCCGTTCTGTTTCGCGGGCCTATGATACGCCGATCCTGGTAGATGGAAATCTGGATATCCGTGTCACTTTTCACCTTGAGGGGGTGGGGGTGTTAGATGGACTAGCGGCCCTGTGTGAGGCTCATGGGCTAGAGCTGGCCCAGTCGGGAGAGGTGTTTCATGTGCGGCAGGCCCGCATTCGCGGGGAGCACCTGTTCTCTATGCATGATTCCCTGATTTCGATTTCGGTTAAGCAGAAGGGGATCGCAGACTTTATAAGGGAATTTGGAAATAACACGGGAATGAACGTCCTGATGATGGAAGGGGTACAGGGGGAAGTGAACGGCAATCTTCAAGGTGTAACGGCCGAAGAAGCTTTGCGTCTGCTGATGAAGTCTAATGGTTTCAAGTTGGTGCGGGACGGGGCTGCTTTTCGCGTAGAAAAAGCCGGTGATGCAGAATCTGAAAGCGTTACTGCCGATGGGGTTTCTGGAACTTTCGGTCATGCGGAGGTGGGGCAAGTCTTTTTGCAGAAGGATAGTTTGTGGGGAGATTCCTGCTATTCCATTGACGCCAATGAGGCTCCTCTAGAACGTGTGCTAAAGGAATTGTCCGATGTGGCGAACCTAGACCTGGCGCTTTATGGTGAAATGGCCGAAGTGGTTCGCCTCCGTTTGAAAAACGTACCGTTGGAGACGTTGCTGTCGGCTATTTTCAAGGACCGCCGTCTAGGATACTCCCTGGATCGTAAAACCCTGTATGTGGCAGGAACGGGACGTCTAGAGACGTTATCAATAACGCGGCTCTATACTCTGAAACATGTGCATACGGAACGGGCGCTGGGGCTCCTTTCCAAGTTTCCCCATAGTTCCGGTTTTGTGGCTGTAGAGGTAAAGGAGCAGAACAGCTTGCTGTTGAATGGCTCCGGCGAAGATATTCGCTTGGCTGAAGATTTGCTGTCCCAGGTAGATGTTCCTGCCTTGCAAGTGACATTGTCTTGTCTGATTGTAGAATTTAAACGGGGGAAAAATTTTGAAATCGGGATTCATGGTGGGGCGGCCCGTAAGACGGGGGAAAAAAATGTGGGCTTCCGTGGGTTCTGGGATTTTACAGATTCCCGTTGGCAAAAGTCGGGGGCCTTTGGAAAGGTGGGCGTGTTGCCGGACCGTTTTGAAATGGAATTGGCCGCCCTCGAAGAAAATAATTCTGCGGAAGTGTTGGCTCGGCCTAGGCTAGCCACGATTAACGGTAATAAAGCCGAATTGAATGTGACCAATACCGTCTACTATCTAGTGAGTCAAGTTTCGGCAGATGGCTATCCCATTACGGATTACCGCTCCTTTAATGATGGAATTTCTCTAGAAATCACGCCGACGGTCACGCAGGACGGAAGTATTACCCTGGAAGTTTCGCCAGAAATAAAGACCGCTGGACGTAGTACCGGAGATGGTCCACGAGACATTAGTACCCGCAATCTAAAAACGGTTGTGGTGTTGAAGGATGGGGAAACTTTTTGTCTTGGCGGGCTAATCCGCAAGAACAAAACGGAGGTGCGGTCGGCTGTCCCCTTTTTGGGAAGTTTGCCGTTGGTGGGTCGATTGTTCAGCTATGTGTCGGAGGAAGAAGAGGAAAATGAACTTGCCATTTTTATAACGCCTCACATAGAAGACCTGAATTATCTTGAAGGTGGGCATGTTCCGTGATAAAGCGATGTTATTCTGCTGATTGTGAATTGCTGACCTGGGAATGGACGACGACTTACGACAAGTCTCCCACGGTGCAGGAATTGCATGAATCCTTTGAAAAGGATTTCCCCTTGACGTGCGAAAGGTTGCGGATGGCTGGTAGGCGCTATTGGCTGTTTCCCCTGATATCCTTTAATTCGGCTGAAGGCCGTCGTTTCCGTTATCTGGCCGTTCTTGGTTGCGAAGATATAGAACCTTGTAAAGGGATTGTTGGATGGAGGAAAAACTTGGGCTTGGTTCGGATGCTTCCAAAAAGTTTTTGGATTTATGGGGCCGCCGATGAAATCCTGCGAGGTAGTCAACTAATGGGCAAGGACTGGGGTGGGAATGGGCTGTTCTATTTTTTGGAAGGAGGGACGCTCACTGTATTGATTTTCTTTGAAGGGCGTCTTTGCCATTGGCTAGAGGAATCCGGCTATGAAAAAGATGATTCTTTGAAAAATCGACTTGAAACCTTGAGGGGCTTTGTGAAGCAAGACGCTCTTTTTAGTCGATATGAAACTATGGAATTCATACGGATTGAGTGTCCGAAAGATGTATCGCAAACGGTCTGGAAAAACGGCTTGTTTAAAAGGGCTGCCATGGATCCCTTGGGGCGAGAAATCAATTTGTGTGATGATAATCGGTTTGTTGGCTTGTCGAGGTACGCCATCTTTTTTGTTGTGTTCGCATTTCTTTTAATTGGTGCGTGGCTGTGGTGGATCGGCTCCTCGAAAAAATCAATTCCCCTGGAAGATGTGGTTCCTCCGGAACTGACTGCGGTTCCTGAATTGCCTATGGTGTCTGAAGAAACAGTCTCTGAAAAAGTGACGGAGTTAAAACCCTACATGGGGACTGTGACTATGAAATGCGATTCTTCTGTGCGGGTACAGGGGGTTGTGTCTGGGAAGTTGTTTATTTCGGATGGAAAAACTTTTTTTAGGGGAGATTCTCTTGGAGGGCTTGTTGTGCGGGACGTTCTAAAAAATGGGGTTCTCTTTTCTTGCAGAAATAAACAGTTTTTTGTGGAGGTTAAATGAAGGGGGCTGTGTTGCCCGTCGTGGTGGTAATCTTGTTATGTGTCGGTTTTATGGTCTCCGCCTTGCTGTCTATGCCAGGGGGTGTCTTGCGAAAGGCGAAATCTCTAGAAAAGGATCTGCAGACCTTGTATGATAGTGAATCTAGAATGCTAATGCACTTGGAGGGGTTCGTCGATACTAGTGTTGATTGTGCTCCGGCAGGCCCATGGGTGGAACTATCGACTCCTGTGGATTCTCTTCGGCGTCTTAAGGTTTTGGCGGGACGTCGTTTGGATTCTTCAGAAAATTCTTCGCAGATACCGCGCCTGCTGAAGAAAAATATCGTCGAAAATTTTCGGACAAATCTCAACCGGGAAATCCTGCTGAAAAAGAACCTCGTCATAAAATCGGGCAACCGCCGTCTGATGGGACCTGCAGAAAATATTTCCCTGTTTGTTCAGGACGGAGATTTGCTGGTGGACTATTTCGGATCCGCCCAATCCTGTAATTTTAAGTCCACGGGGAGTATCTCTGTTCGAGGTTCCGCAATGTTTGATACTTTGCGATTGTATGCTGCCGGGATGATAGCTTTGTCTGGCCATGTCAGGGCTGGGTGGCTTGAAACCTATAGTTCTGATCAGCAGGAAGTTTCTGGAAATGTTCGTTTTTCTGGAGCCCTCCTGGCAGATGGTCCCGTTGTTTTGCGACAGCGCGCCTTGGGGGAATATCCTTCTGCCTTGATGTCGTTGAACGATTCTGTGGAATATGCTCCCCGGAATATATCCGCTCCATTGTTGCTTCCTGCCAGAGATTTGGCTTCGGACGGCAATTCGTTTTTGTCTGGCCTTGAACCGTTTCGCTGGAGCCTGCAATGAACCTAAACTCTTGCCGAGGCTTTACCTTAATGGAGGTCTGGACAGCGATTGTGGTCATGTCTGTCGGGATGTTGGCGGTTGACCGTATGTTCGACTTCTTTAATCGAATGAAGACGGCTGAACGCAATCAAACTCTGGCCTTTGAATCGGCTGTCACTAAGGTTGAAAGCTTTGTTTTAAATCCGCCTCCCTGCAATCAGCTTGACTCGGTGTTGCCAGGAACCGGTCTCGCGTGGGCTGATGTTCTTGTAACTCCAGAACCTCCTGCTCGTCCGGTTCATTTTAGAAGGCTTGTCCAATGCAAACGATAATCCGTCTGCAGAAAAATAGAGGCTTTACCTTGATGGAATTGATGGTTGCCGTGTCTGTTGCGTCCGTCGTTACATTGTCTGCATTTTTGTTTTATGTCAGATATCATGAAGCGACGTTACACCTTCAACGAAAATACATCACGGAATCTCGAATTCAGATAGAACAAATGAATGGGGTTCTTCCCTATGGTACGGGGCGATGTTATCAAAGACGGTAAATGCCTGATGCTAGAAAAAAAAGAAACCCCGGCGAAAAAGCCGGGGCTTAATCTCTAGGTGGGTTAGCTGTTAGCCTTGACCCTTGTCCACGTCTTCAACGAAATGATTTTCGTCCTTGCGAGCCTTGTGAACTTCAACCAGGTTGCCCAGGTAATGCATGAAGCTCAGAACGCCAACAGAAAGGAAACCGATGGAGTAGAGGGCGAGGAACGGTCCGATAATGAACTTCTGTGCGCCGATGTATTCCAGCATACCGAAGATACAGTAGACGCCAACGCCCAGTTCAAGGATTGCCTGCCAGGGGAACTTCTGCTTGTAGTGGCTGGTAGCCTTCTTCTTCTGGCCGACACCGCTCTTGGGGGTGCGGACGAAGCCACTCTTGCGGCCGGTGATTGCGGCGAACACTGCCTTGGAGTTGCTGACTGCGATACCTACACCCAGTGCCATAAGGATCGGCATGCTGAGGAGGCGGACCTTCCAACCGGTATAGCCGGAGCAACGCTGTGCAACGAAGTAAAGAACAGAAGGAGCGATTGCAGCGAGGAAGATGAATGTGAAGCCTACTGTGTAAACCCAGACCGGCAGGTTAGCTACGGGCTGGAAGAATGCCAGCAGGGGCCATGCGCAAAGTGCAGTGAACAACATGCAGGGGTGAATAGAATAGTGAGTCGTATGAAGGATTGCACCAATCTTTACGCGAGTCGGAACGTTGGACTTGAGAACGCGGGGCAGAATCTTGATTGCGGTCTGGATAGAGCCCTTTGCCCAACGGAACTGCTGAGCCTTGAAGGAGTTGATATCGTTGGGGAGTTCTGCAGGAACGATCACGTCGAACACGAACTTCATCTTCCAACCAGCAAGCTGAGAACGGTAAGAAAGGTCCATGTCTTCGGTCAAGGTATCGCCTTCCCAGCCGCCACCGCCATAGATGGCCTGCTTGCGCCAGACACCTGCGGTACCGTTAAAGTTCATAAAGAGCTTGCCCCAGCTACGTGCAGACTGTTCCACCACGAAGTGGCCGTCGATACCGATAGACTGAGCGAGAGTAAGACCGGATTCGGTGCGGTTCAGATGACCCCAGCGACCCTGGACCAGGCCCACCTGTTCGTCCATGACCATGTAGGGGATGGTCTTCAGGAGGAAGTCCTTCTCCGGTACGAAGTCGGCGTCGAAGATTGCAAGGAATTCACCCTTGGCGACAGCCATGGCTTCCTTAAGAGCGCCGGCCTTGAATTCCTGACGGTTGGTGCGGTGGATGAGCTTGATGTCGTAGCCCTTGGCTGCCAGTTCTTCCACCTTCTTCTTGGCGACTTCATAGCATTCGTCGGTGGAGTCGTCCAGCACCTGGATTTCGTGCTTGTCCTTGGGGTAGTCTATGGCGCATACGGCCTCAAGGAGTCGTTCGACACAGTTAGCTTCGTTGAATACGGGAAGCTGGGTGGTGACTTGAGGCAGGTCTGCCATGCTGTGTTCGCGATAGAACTGCAAGATTTTCTTGCGGTCGGAAAGGCGTGTGGTACGGCTGTTCTTGAGGAACAGGTAGATGCTGTAGTAACAGCTGAAGCCGTAGATGACGAGTCCAACACCCGCGATCACGTAGACCGCGAACATGATGTCCAGTAGGATTGTACTGATTGCCATAATAACCGTATAACCTGTATTAAAATAATGGCCTTTTTCAAGGTTTGGGGCCAAATATAGAAACCCAATGTGAAGTTTGCTACATTATATTGTGATTATCTGGTGTTTTTTACCTAAAATTTGGTCAAATATGGCTGGCGAATTGGAAAAAAGTCCTATCATGAAATGGTTGACCGCCAATCAGGGGCTGTCTAATTTTGATGAATCCTTAAAAAAGCTGCTGGCTTTTGCCTGCGCCGACTGGATTCGTCGTGGTTCCGGCAGGGTGGTTCCGCCGGAAGAGGCTCTTGCCATGGTGGTTGCCGCCAATTTGCCCGGAATTCCCATGGGACCATGGCTAGAGGAGCCATGTGCCAATGGTATTAAAATTGCCGAATTTTGCGAAAAAATAAAGGTTTTGGAACTGCCGAAGGAACTTTGTTCTGATTTTCCTGAACTTTTGGACTTGCGCGGGGTGGTATGCCCCAGAAACGCGGCCCGCAGTCGGCTGGTGCTTGCCGGAGCTCCCAAGGGGACCCGTATGACCATCTATCTAGATGAGGGGTCGCCCATCGAAAACGTACCCCAGTCCTTGGTCGCCGATGGCCATATTGTGGAAAATCGCGAAAAAAAAGGAAATTTTTGGTCTATAAGTGTGGTTTGCGGCGGAGCAATTGTGTAGATTATAACATGTGGAAAACCGTATATTGATATTAGGCGATGAATTTCTGGGAGAACAGGGCGAGGCGGCAAACCGTTGCTCCGAAATGATCCTGTGTCGAGAAGCTAATCGGCCTATCCAGTTTTCCATCAATGCGCCTGCCCCCCAGAGCATGGCTCAGCTTTTGACCCGGGCTTCTTCCGACATTATCGGCAAAAAGGCTGGCCGCCTTATCATCGGTCTTGGACTTCGCGAACTGAAGCGGGGCGGTGTAGACTATAATGGCGTTTTTGATCGGTATAGCGCATTGGCTAGCGAACTCCTGAACAAGACAACCGCTCCACTGCATTTTTTGACTATTCCCGAAGACATGTTTCCTCCGGAACCGGCGCAGTTGACGGCCCTGAACGAACGAATTTTTGAATTGGCCGGACGAAACGAGAAGCGGGTCTTTGTAGAAGATTTCGCTGCCCATGCCGCGAAATACAAGGAAAAGCAGCTGGAAAGGGGCAAGTTTGGACGTAGCCTCTACACAGAAGAGGGAAGGGCTACCCCCTTGTGCAATATGCTGCTGGGCTTATTCATGTATGATTTTATAATTAGAGAAATAAAATAAGAAAAGGTGGAATAATGGAAATCAAGACTGAAAAGAAGCGTACTCCCCGTGAACCTGCCGTTCCCCAGATGGGTATCTGCGACAAGTGCAAGACTGAAGCCCTCCTTAAGAAGTTCCGTTTCAAGGAAACTTCTATTTCTGACGGCGCGGCAAGCTTTGGTACCGTGGTCAAGCGTCTCTGCGAAAATTGCGCTCCCAAGTCAAAGGCTCAGAAAGAGGCTGACGTTCCTTCCATGTCTAGCAAGGAAATCAGGAATCTGATGCGCTCCGTGAAGAAGAGCCTCCGCTAGAGGGCGGCTTCAAATAGGTAATTTTTACCCTTAACGAAATTCTTGGATTTAATTAAATTTGGGCCGCTTTTTAAAGGGAGAAGCCCAAATGTCTAACGTTAATGCCAAAGAATCCGTCAAGAAATTCTTGACCGAATCTGTAGCAACTGTTACCCCCGAACTTGTAAAGTCCATTAAGAGGGGATATACCAAGCAAAATCTTATTAGCGACTTGATGTCCGGCGTTATCGTCGGCATCCTGGCATTGCCTCTGGCAATCGCTTTCGCTATCGCTTCTGGCGTGGGTCCTGAACAGGGCCTCTACACTGCCATCATTGCTGGTTTCACCATCAGCCTTTTGGGTGGTTCCCGTTTCCAGATTGGCGGTCCCACTGGTGCCTTCATCGTGATCGTGTACGGCATCGTTAGCCAGTATGGTTACGATGGCCTCGCTTCCGCAACGCTCCTAGCCGGTATCATTCTTATTGTCTTCGGCCTTGCCAAGTTTGGTGCCATCATCAAGTTCATCCCGTATCCGGTGACTGTGGGCTTTACTGCCGGTATCGCCGTGATTATCGCCCTGGGTCAGGTTCCCAACTTCTTCGGTCTGAAGTTCCTGGCTAAGGACCCTGCCGACGCCGTGGGCAAGATCAAGCTCTATGTTTCCTCTTTCGACACTGTAAACGTATACTCCGTGATTATCGGTGTTATCGCCTTGGCCGTCTGCATTCTTTGGCCGAAAATAACCACCAAGGTTCCGGGTTCCCTCATCGCCATTATCGTTGCTACCGTCATTGTCAAGGTGCTTGGCTGGGACGACCCCATTAACGGCCACGGCGTCATGACCATCGGTATGAAGAACCATATCCCGTCTGGTTTCCCCACTCCGCATCTCCCGAACATCAGCCTTTCCATGATGCGCGAAGTGTTCCAGCCTGCTTTGACTATCGCTATTCTCGGTGCTATCGAATCCCTGCTTTCTGCTGTGGTGGCCGACGGTATGACTTCTACCAAGCATCGCTCCAACACTGAACTTTTCGGTCAGGGCGTGGCTAACCTTCTTTCTCCCATGTTCGGTGGTATTCCGGCTACTGGCGCTATTGCCCGTACTGCAACCAACATCCGTAATGGTGCCGTTTCCCCGATTTCCGGTCTCGTTCATGCTGTTGTGCTCCTGCTCATCATGCTGGTTCTGGGTAAGTATGCCGAAATGATTCCTATGGCTGCCCTTGCCGCAGTGCTTTTCCAGGTGGCATTCAATATGTGCGGCTATCGCGCTGTGATCAAGATGTTCAAGCTTCCCAAGAGCGACGTAATCGTTATGCTGGTGGCATTCTTCCTCACAGTGATCATCGACCTGACGGTCGCTATCGAAGTGGGCGTTCTCCTTGCTGCCATCCTCTTCATCAAGCGCATGAGTGAAGTTGCCGAAGTGGATGCCGTTACCGATGCAATCCGTGCCGATGACGAAGAAGTCTCACACACCGAATTTGCCCGTCAGGTTCCCAAGGGCGTTGTGGTTTATGAACTTGCCGGTTCCCTGTTCTTCGGTGCTGTAGACAAGTTCAAGGAAACCCTGAACCGCATTGCAGTGAAGCCCAAGATCCTCATCTTACGCATGCGTAGCGTTTCCAGCATCGATGCAGCCGGTATCAACATGATCGAAGACCTGCTGAACCACTGCAAGGCCGACGGTACCCAGCTGCTCCTTTCCGGTGTGCATGCCCAGCCGGTGGTGGCCCTGACCCGCGCAGGTGTGCTGAAGCAGCTTGGCGAAGAAAACGCCTTGGGTAACATCGATGCCGCCTTGAACCGTGCCCGCGAACTTCTGGGCCTGCCTGTGGTTGACGCTTCCGTAGATCCGAACCCCACTGTGAGCTGGGAAAAGGGCCTCGAAAAGCCCTGGATGCCTGAAGAATCCAACGCAGCCGTGGCCGAAGGTACTCCCGAAGTCATCGCAGAAAAGGTTGCTGAAGAACCTGTCTGGAAGCTGAAATAATTAGATCCTATCTATGAATTTTAAGAGTCGTAGGGCTTTGCCCTGCGACTTTTTTGTTCTCAAAAAATATGTTGAGAATTGCTGTTGTGAATTATCTCACACTGAAAATTTTTATGGGCTTGTGTTCCTAGGAGGAGAGCCTTTCCTTTTCTATATTTGGCCTCGCTTAGGGAAGTTTTGGTTGGGCACTATAGGAGCTATAATGTATAAGTACTTGACTGCAGAACCGAAAAAAGTGAAAAAGAAAAAGTCCTTCAAGAAGACTCCTTTCGGTATTTTTATGGAAAATTACATCATGGTTTTGTTTGCCGTGATTGTTCTTGTCCATCTGTTCTAGTCAAATTCTATAGTTTTTGTGGTTAATGCGGCCTTGAGTCGCATTTTTTTTTATCTTTGGCACCATGTTTAAGATTGGCGTTATGGCTTCCGGTGGAGGAAGCAATTTTAAAGCGATTATAGATCGAATTGGCGAGGGCGATCTGGAGGCCCAGTGTAAGTTCCTCATTACCAATAATGGTGGCTGTGGTGCTGTTAACCACGCCAAGACTTACGGTGTCCCCGTGTTCCATATTTCTGGCAAGACCCATCCGGACCAGGCGGAATATGAAGCCGCCCTCCTGGAAGTGATTGACAAGTATGATATCGACTTGTTGATTCTGGCTGGTTATATGAAGGCAATTCCTACCAGCATTTTGAGACGTCTGCCCGACCGTGTGCTGAACATCCATCCGTCTCTGTTGCCGAAGTTTGGTGGTCGAGGCTTCTACGGGCATTTCGTACACGAGGCTGTTCTTGCCGCAGGCGAAACGGAATCTGGTCCTACCATCCATCTGGTATCCGAAGAAATTGACGCCGGTCGCATTCTTGCCCAGCGAAAGGTGCCTGTTATGCCTGACGATACTCCGGAAGTCCTTGCTGCCCGTGTGCTTGTTCAGGAACACGACCTGTACTGGCGTACCATCAAGGAATACGGCGAAGCGCTGGTAAAATAGTTGTCAGCAATCAGTTGTGAGTTTTGAGCTTCAATAATCGCGGCGAAGCCGCCTGACTTTAGCTCGCAGCTCATGGCTCGTAACTCACCGCACGTAGCTTATGAAATTTAAACTGCCGGCATTTCTGGATGGAATCGAATCGCCTATCGATGGTGAAGTTGCCCTTCGTGAGAACTTCGCAGGATCCATCATTGCCGGTGTTGATGAGGTGGGTCGAGGGCCGTTGGCTGGCCCTGTGGTTGCCTGTGTTGCCGTTCTCAAATCGCCTGACGCCTTGATTTCGCTGAACGACTCCAAGAAACTGACCCGCCCCAAGCGCGAAGCTATGTTCGAAGCGGTGAAGGAGGCTTGCGCCTGCTATGCCATTGCCAGTGCCAGCGTTGCCGAAATTGATGAAATCAATATTCTAGAGGCTGACTTTTTGGCCATGCGCCGCGCCTTGCAGGCTCTGGGAATGCCTGGTGTTCAGGAATCTGCCCCCCAGATCCCCATTGAAGTCAAGGGTTCCTTCGCTGAAGTTTCGTCCCTCTCGTCTATATTAGTAGCAGTAGACGGTAACTTGAAGATCCGAGGTATTCCTCAGGATAACCAGCTGCCTATTGTAAAGGGTGACGGCCGTGTTGCCAGTATATCTGCCGCTTCTATCCTGGCGAAGGTGTTCCGTGACCGCTATATGGATGACCTGGAGAAGAAATATCCGGGCTATGGCTTCGACAAGCATGCTGGGTATGGTACCAAGGCTCATCTTGATGCGATCCGAAAGCTTGGCTATACCCCTGAACACCGCATGAGTTTCCATCCCAAGTCTTTGCAGTTGGAACTTCCATTATAATTTTTATTTATAAAAGTTTGACTTTTATTTGTTTTGACGGACCCATTTATTTTGTAAGAAATTGTAAATGTTGGGTCTTGGCACCTTCTTTTTTGTATTTTCTCTTTAATTTGTGGTGAAAACTGACATTTTGCCATGGTTTTATGTCTTAATGAAGATGTAAAACTTGAAAATTTTCTATCTTATTGATAGTCAAAGATTTATGTAATCCTTTTTTATGAAGGGAGGCTATTTTGAATAACTCAGTTCCTCTGTTTCAAATGATTGCCCAGTCGGACATCGCTACCATTGTTGTGCTCTGCATTCTTGCAGTCATGTCCTTGGGTTCCTGGGGCATTATTCTGGTCAAGTATGTGGTGAACAAGAAGAATCAGCGGGCCAATGTGGTGTTCTTCCGCAAGTTCATTAACGTTCAGCAGTTTGTGGAACTGCAGACCCTGTGCGAAACCGCCGACGAAAGTGCCCTGAAGAGCCTTACTTCCGAAGTACTTAAGGAAGCTTCCAAGTTCAGTAACTTCGTGAGTTATGACTCCATCCAGCACCGCGCGTCCTTGCTGGAAGATACCATCCAGCGTTCTATCGAAGGTCTGCGCCTGGCTGAAGACCGCTATCTGAGCTTCCTGGCAACCTGCTCCAACCTGGCTCCCTTCTTCGGACTGCTGGGTACGGTCTGGGGCATTATGGTGGCCTTCTTCCAGATCGGTCAGCACGGTTCTGCCGACTTGACTGTGGTGGCTCCCGGTATCGCTATGGCTTTGATTACTACGGTTGGCGGCCTTGTGGTGGCTATTCCCGCATCTGCCGGCTACAACTACTTTACCTCCCATAACGGTCAGAACGAAATTTCCTATTACAACTTTGGTTCCCAGGTGCTGAGCTTGTTCAAGCGCGGTGACTTGCTGGCTCTTGAAGAAGTGGCCGGCTAGGAGGCGTCGTGAAGCGCAGTCGCGGTAAAGAACTTAAGCAGGAAATGAACCTGACGAACATGATTGATATCGTGTTCGCCATCTTGATCGTGTTCATCATTTCTGCTCCCCTCATGAGCCAGGGCGTTAAGGTGGACTTGCCCAAGGCCGAAGCTCCCACTATGGAGCAGGAAAAACTTTTGAAGGTTTCCATCACCAAGAAGGAAGAAATCTACATCGCAGACATGATGGTGGATTTCCATAGTTTCAACAACGTGTTCAAGTCTTTGTGGAACGGGGAAATGGCTGTGGTCATTAACTCCGACGAAGAAGTGAAGTACGGCCTTGTGATGAAGGTGGTGACCCAGGTGCAGAAGCTGGGCGTTACAAAGCTTGGCTTCTTGACCATGAACCCGAAAGAAAAACCGGGTAAAAGGTAAGGATTATTTTAGTGAGCGAACGTAAGGAACAAATCCGCTACTTCTCTAGCGAAGGCGATGGAATGATGGTGCGAATCATCATTTGCGCCGTTGTGTTCCATATGGTGATCGCAGGAATTTGTATTGGTATTCACTTTGTGAATTTCAAGCAGGAACCGGAACCCATTCCCGTGTTCGAGATGGTGCAGGTGCAACAGCCTCCGAAGGCTCGCCCCAGACCGCCTCGTCCTAAGCCCCCAGAAATTCCGCCTGATCCGCCTAAGGAACAGCCTAAGCCCGACGTGAAACCTAAGCCTGAGCCGAAGCCCAAGGTAAATAAGGAACTTCCGCCGGACATCAAACCCGAAGAAGAAAAGAAGCCGGAACCCGAGCCGGAAGAAAAACCGGAACCGCAGCCGGAACCGGAACCCGAGCCGGAGCCGGTAGATGACTTTGACGTGGATGACCTGGATTTGCCGGCCGCTGTAGAAGCGCCCAGCTTGAATCCTGTGGGTTCTGTTGACATGGACCCGTTGATGCAGGTCTACCTGGAACAGCTGAAACGCATTATCATGGCGAACTTCAATCCTCCCAATAGTTTGTCTGTGAAGAAGAGCGTGAAGACCACGGTGCAGTTTACCATTGACCGTTTTGGTGGCATTACTGGAATTACGCTGAAGCGTTCTTCGGGTAACAAGACCTGGGATCATTTGTCTGTTCGTGCGGTCTCGATTTCCAAGGCTCCGGAGCTTCCGCTTAATTTTAGAGCTCCCAGCTTGACGTTGCATTTTAACTTTACGCCGAATTAATATAGAGGTGTGATCGGATATGATTGAAAAAATCAAGGCTATCTCTAAGTTTCTGTCCTGGGCTCTGGTACTGTTCTTTGCGTACCTGCTGTTTTCCCCGGTCGCAAGCTTTGCTGCCATTGATACCATTGCGGTAGACGTTGGTATTTCGGTGTTCAAGACTATGCCCATTGGCATTGTGCCTTTTACCGAAACCAAGGGTGCCATTGAGTGGATCGAGGAAAAACCTCATCAGATCATTACCCGAGATGCAGAACTCTCTGGACGTTTCGAAGTGATTGCTTCTGACAAGTTCAACTTGGCCTTGTTCAGTAAGAATCGTGCCAAGCACTACATTACCGGTAAGGTGACTCCGGCTGAAGGTGGCAAGCTCCGTCTGGAATGCTTCCTTTATGTGGCTCAGACCAAGGACATGATGCTGGGCGAAGCCTATACTATCAGTCAGCAGGACCTTCGCCGTGCCATGCACAAGTTCTTTGACCAGGTCATTTACCGTTTGTGGGGCGAACGTGGTGTTGCCTCCACCAAGCTGGCCTATGTATCCAAGATCGATGGAGTCAAGCAGGTTGTGGTTTCTGACTACGATGGTTTCCATCGTTCCCAGATTACTCGCGATACGACCATCAGCATGATGCCTGTATGGACCCGCGGCAATAAGGGCTTGATCTTTGTGAACTTCCAGACTCACCGCCCCAAGCTTTATTCCAAGACGTTTGGCGGACCTATTAAGTCTTTGTTCCCTCATCTAGATCAGACGTATAGTCCTGCTGTAAATCCCAAAACTGGCGAATTACTTTTCTCCAGTACCGTAGACGGTAAGACGGATCTGTATATCGGTAATCCTGAAACGGGGAAGGCCAGGAAGTTTGCCTATCTGAAGAGTAACCAGACAAGCCCTGCCTGGAGCCCCTTTGCCAGCGAAGTCCTGTTTACCAGTGACCGTGGCGGTGGACCTCAGATTTTTGTGATGGGCAAGGATGGCAGCGATATGCGCCGCGTGACTTTCATGGGCCGTTACAATGAACGTGCCAGCTGGTCTCCTGAAGGGGATCGCATTGCCTATACTTCCATGGATAATGGCAAGATGAATATTTATACCTGCGCCCTGGATGGCTCTGACATTGTACAGCTGACCAACAACGCAGGCAACAACGAGCATCCCACCTGGTCTCCCGATGGTAAGCTCATCGCTTTCGCAAGTAACCGCAGCGGAAGCTATCAGATTTATATCATGAGGAAGGACGGATCCAACGTGACCCGTATTACCAACTCCGGCGAAAACACCGCGCCTACCTGGTCCTTCTTCTATGAAGACGATAATAAACAATAAACAAAAGAAGGTGCAAAATGAAGAACTTCGTTAAACTCGCCCTGGTGGTTACTACCGCCTCCCTCGCCCTTGTCGCTTGCTCCAAGAAGCAGCCCCCTGTAACGGATCCCGCTGCAGAACAGGCTCCTGCTGCAGAAGCAGCTCCCGCTGTTGAATCTGCTCCCGTGAACCAGGATTCCCTGGCTGCAGAACAGGCTCGCCTTGAAGCTGAACGCCTTGCTGCAGAACGCGCCCGCCTTGAAGCAGAACGTGCCCGTCTGGAACAGCTGATCAACCAGATCATGAGCGAAGACGTCTACTTTGACTTTGACCGTTCCGAACTGACTGAAAAGGCTAAGGAATTGCTGGCTCAGGTTGGCGAACTCCTGATCAAGGAAGAACGCTTCACCATCACTATCGAAGGCCATACCGATGCTCGCGGTACCGAAGATTACAACTTTACCCTGGGTGCAAAGCGCGCCATGAAGGTGAAGGAATTCCTGGCTGCTTACGGCATCGACAACAAGCGCATGGAATCTGTTAGCTACGGTAAGGAAGCTCCCAAGGCTGAAGGTTCCTCTGAAGAAGCCTATTCTCAGAACCGTCGCGCTAACTTCCGCGTGAATATTAAGGACTAGAGCCGGGTGTCGCGAGCAAGCTTGCTTGCTCATGATTGAGGCCAATGAATAATGTGGACTTGAACGTTTATTTTTCGCTGGTTTTATAGCGAGGTGTATATGAAACGATTGGCTTTGGGTATTGCTGTTGTCGCGCTGGCACTCACTGGCTGTAGTCAGGTGACCATGCTCCGCACTCAGGAAATGAAGGCTGTTGGCACGGACGTGCAGACTACCGTGCAGAAGAATGCTGCCTATACCGTAGAAACTCTGGGCGCTCAGAATGATTCCCTGCGTGCAGAACTGGACTCGGCTTTGGCTCGTCTGGAAGCGGCCTCCCTGGCTCAAAAGCGTATGCAGGCTGAAATTACCATGCTTTCTCGTCGAGTGTCCGACGAATCTGAACGCAATGACTCTAGACAGGAAGAAATTCTGTATCGTCTGGACATGCTGTTGGGTAAGTCTGACAAGATCCTTGCCAAGAAGGTTGTGGTCAGCGGCGCTCCGGCTCCTGTTTCTATGGACAGCCTGGAACGCGAAGCTGAAAAGCTTGTGGAAGCGGAAGCCATGTTCAATACTGCCCGCAGCGACTATCACCGTAGCGAATATAAGCTGGCCTACTCCGGCTTTAAGCAGGTCTATGAACAGATGAAGACCGGCGAACTTGCCGAAAATTCTCTGTACTGGATGGCTCTCTGCCTGATTGAAGTAAATCAGATGGATAAGGCCAAGAAGGTTTTCGCCCGTATGTCCGAAGCATTCCCCGATGGTCAGAAGACTTGCCCGGCGATGTTCAAGCTGGCTAGCATCTACAGCGATGAATGCGATATCGATATGCAGAAGCAGTATCTGCAGAAGATTCTTTCTAACAAGTCCTGCGAAACTACCGGCGAGTTCGAACAGGCCGCCGAAATGCTCCAGGAAATCCTGGAAAAGGAAGACAAGGTTAAGGAAGGCGCTCCTGTAGAAGCTTGCGTGCCTAAGGAAGTACCCCTGGAAGCTCAGCCCGTTGCGGAAAAAGCACCTGCCGCAGCCCCCGCTGACCCCTCCGCCGCTCCTGCCGTAGAATCCGCAAATCCCGCCGCAGCCCCCGCACCTGCTGCCCCCGCTGCAAATCCGTAGAATTTTACCTACATAAAAATGAAAAAGTCCGACGCAGCCCGCTGCGCCGGATTTTTTTTGCCTTAAGGTTTTGAATGGGGTGCGGAAGTGGAATTCGCGTGTGTGGGAGTTTTTTTTTCGGGGTTTACTAACCTAATGTCGAATGTAAGAAAGTTTGGTTAGTAAGAAATTAGTTTATATATAGTGTTTTCTTGAAAATTGGAATATATATACTAACCAAACATCGTTTTTTTGTCAATTTGGTTAGTAAGACAAAAACAAAAAACCTCTTCCGTTGGGAAAAGGTATTCGTTTTTTACTAACCAAACGGCGCCTTTGGACCAATTTGGTCAGTAATTTGGTCAATTTGGTGAATGAATCAAGGGTGGAATAGCTCCTCCCTTGCATCATTATCAGAAATTATCGTCTTCTTCGTCGTCGGAGTGACGGATCACTACGCCGCCGATCTTAGCGACTTTATTTTCGAAGTCTTCGTAACCGCGGTCCAGATGGTACACGCGGCTGACGGTACTTTCGCCTTCGGAAATGAATGCGGCCAGAACCAGTGCGGCTGTTGCACGCAGGTCGCTACCCATGATATCGGTACCTTCCAGCTTGGTGCCGCCCTTGATGATGGCGGTGTTGCCGTTCACCTGGATGTCTGCGCCAAGACGCTGCAGTTCTGCCACGTGCTTGAAGCGGTCGTTGTAGACTGTATCCTGGATGGTGCTGTTGCCCGGGATGGAAACGAGAGTTGCCATCAGCGGAGCCTGCATGTCGGTGGGGTAGCCGGGGTAGGGGAGGGTGGTGACGTTGATAGGCTTCAGTTCTACGCCGCGGGCGTCAACCTGAGCCCAGTCGTTGCCCACTTCCACCTTGCAGCCCATATCGCGGAAGGCGTCCAGGGTGCTGGCGATATGTTCGGGGAAGACCTTGGTGACCTTGATGCATCCGCGGGTGATGGCGGCTGCGCAAAGGAAGGTGCCTGCTTCGATACGGTCGGGAATGGTAAAGCACTTGCCCGGACGGAGAGCTTCCACGCCCTGCACGGTAAGGGTGCGGGTTCCGCGGCCCTGGATCTTGGCACCCATGGAGTTGAGGAAGTCCACCAGGTTGTCAATTTCGGGTTCAAGGGCGGCATTCTGAAGAACGCTGGTGCCCTTGGCGAGAGTGGCTGCCATCAACACGTTGACGGTGGCGCCTACAGAAGAAATGGGGAAGTTGAAGTTACCGCCGGGGAGACGTCCTTCACAGGTTGCTTCTACATAACCGCGGGTCAATGTGATTTTTGCACCTAGGGCTTCAAGACCCTTCAAATGCAAGTCCACGGGGCGGGGGCCCCAGGCGCATCCACCGGGGAGAGAAACGCGGCAACGTCCGAAGCGGGCCACCAGAGGTCCCAACACATAGAAGCTGGCGCGCATGGTCTTTACCAGTTCGTAGGGGGCTTCCAGATGGTCGGCACCGCGGGTGTCGATTTTAAGCTGGTGGGATTCACCGCTGATACGGCAACCGATAACGCGGAGCACGTCAGACATGGTCTTCATGTCTTTCAGGTGGGGGACGTTTGTAATTTCGGAAACGCCGTCGGCCAGGAGAGCGGCTGCCATCACGGCAAGCACGGCATTCTTTGCGCCGGAAATTTCGACTTCACCTTCGAGAGGTTTTACCGCCTGGTGAACTTCAAAACGATACATATAAACTATTTCTCCTGATCGTCGTCGGGACGAACTTTGATTTTAACACTTGTGTCGTGAACCACGTAGGTTCTTGCAATCCAGTCATGAAGGGATCTGCGCTTGGGGTCAATCATGACCACCAGATAGCCGATGCCGTAGAACATCAAGGTGAACTGGGTGAAAAGGCTTGCCACATAACGCAATGTGCTGAGAACCCAGCTAACCTTTGCGATTCCGCTGACGGTACTGATGCTGTAGGCGGGTTCCACATGGATCTTGAACAACTTCTTGCCGGGGGTGGCGGACTTTATTGCGGTAAAGACGATGAAGTAAATGCCCTGCACGATACCCCAGATGGATAGGAACAGATGGGTGCCGGGGGCTTCCAGGATCTTGCTCATGGCGTCTTCGGCGGTGGGGTCTGCGATGTAGGCGTTCATTGCTTCGGAAATGGCGTTCAGGTCGGCCAGCTGCATTGCGCTCAGGACCATGAGGATGACGATTCCGAATGCAGAAAGGATGAGGTTGTCGACGAAATAGGCGGCGGCGCGGACAAAAAATCCGGCGTAGCGCTTGGAGGCCTTATGTTCTGCCAGGATGGCTTCTAGGGCTGCCTTGATTTGCTCTTCGTCGGAAAGGACGGAACCTTCTGCGGATTCCCCCTTTTCAAAAAGGTTAGCATTGTTCTTTGCTTCTTCCGTATCTTCCCAGCGGACCCAGTCCTTCATACCTGAGTGCCATACCAGAGTCTGGGGCTTTACCGTTTCGGATTTGACAAGATCCATTAATTCATCGATAGAATAAGGACCCTTGCGCCTGTCTCCGTCGGTTATGCTTTCATCAATATAATACCAAATCATACTGGGTACAATGTAGCAAAAAAAGCGGATATTGTCGGGCGTAGTAGGGAAGCCGAAATTTTGAAAAAAAACTAAATTGGGGGCTTATGATGAATTTTAAGGTTGGCCAACGCTACGTAAGTCAATCGGAACCTGCTCTGGGACTCGGCATAGTCACAGAAGTTCAGGACCGTATTGTGAAGATTTCTTTCCCTGCTGTGAATGATGTTCGTCTTTACCGTTCCATGGGTGCCCCGGTGGACCGTTTCCTGCTTGCCGTGGGTGAAACTGCGAAGAGCGAAAAGGGTGTTTCCTTTACGGTGGAAAATGTGGTGGAAGTGGATGGGCTGGTGGTCTATGAAGGTCGCGCCGGTCGTTCCATGAAGGAATCCGAACTGAATGGCAAGATTTCCATTGCTAGGCCCGCCGACTTGTTCCGTGCCCTGCAGGAAAACCGCATTTCCGATAGCGACCAGTTTCTCCGCCGCGAACAGTCCATGAAGCTGTATTGCAAGTGGCAGTCTTCGCCGGTACGCGGTATGATTGGCCCCCGTGTAAGCCAGATTCCCCACCAGTACTATCTGTGCCAGCGCGCCTGTTCCAGCTCCGCTCTGCCCCGTCTGATGCTTTCTGACGAAGTGGGCCTGGGTAAGACTATCGAAGCCGGCATGATCTGGCATGCCCTGAAGGCCCGCGGACGCGTGACCCGTACCTTGGTGATTGTTCCCGAAACTCTGAAGCATCAGTGGCTGGTGGAAATGAAGCGCCGCTTCAACCATCTGTTTACCCTGGTGGACGAAGGCTACCTGAAGGGCTTGTTTGTGGCTGACGAAGACGATAAGCCCAATCCGTTCTCCCAGGCCAACGACATCATCTGTTCCATCGACTTCTTGATCAAGCAGCCGGCCCTGATCGAAGACTTGCTGAAGGTCAAGTGGGACATGACCATTATCGATGAAGCTCACCACCTGGTTTGCGAAGATGGATTTACCAGCCACGAATACTTGCTGGCCAATGCGGTGATCCAGCGCTCCAAGGGTGTGTTGCTCTTGACCGGTACTCCGCTGCAGTTCCATCCGGAATCCCAGTTTAACCGACTGAAGATGTTGGACCCGGTCCGCTTTGCGGATTACAATAATTTTATCAAGGATCAGGATGCGTACCGCAAACTGGTGAATGAACTGAACAAGTTGCCTACCGATCCTGGTCAGCAGATGAGCTGGGACGACCTGAACGAAATTGTTCCCAAGAAGTCCATGATCCGCCCCTGGCTTGAACAGGAAAGCGCCAAGTCCATGTCTGCCGATGAATGGATCCGCCGTATCGTGGATGCCGTGGGTACTGGCTCCGTGGTGTTCCGCAATACCCGTAAGGGCGTGGGCGGATTCCCCAAGCGCGTGTTGGACGAAATCCCGTTGGAACCTAACGAACGTTATCGCGAAATGGTGAACGTGGCCGCCGAGAACGACCTGGATATGTCTACGGACATTCAGGAAAACGGTTTGCTTTGCACCAGCTACTCCGATGCCTGGTGCATGGACGAACGCTATGTGTGGTTGAAGCAGTTCCTGAAGGAACATAAGGACGACAAGGTCCTGCTGATTTGCGAATCCATTCAGGTGGTTCTTGCTCTTGAGACCTTGCTGACGGAATACATGGGCGAAGGCGCCTTCTCCATGTTCCATGAAAATATGACCATCATGGCCCGCGATAAGGCCGCCGCAAACTTTAGCCGTGAAAACGGCGCTAACCTTCTGATCGCTTCTGAAATAGGTTCCGAAGGCCGTAACTTCCAGTTTGCCCATCACTTGATCTTGTTTGACTTGCCGCTGGACGCTTCCTTGGTGGAACAGCGTATCGGTCGACTGGACCGCATTGGCCAGACTGAAAACATTATCATCCATGTGCCTTACGTAAAGGGTTCCGGTCAGGAAGTCATGTTCCGCTGGTACCACAACGGCTTGAATGCTTTCGGCACTCCCATGATGAGCGGTGGCGAACTGTTCCTGAAGTACACCGACGAGTTGATTGCCGCCTTGGCAGAACCCCAGGAATTCCTGCAGCACTTCATGGACAATGTCATTCCCCAGGTGAAGAAGGATTGCGACACCATGCGCAAGAACATCGAGAAGGGGCGTGACCGCTTGCTGGAATTCAACTCCCGCAATCCGGCGAAGGCAAAGGAAATTACCGACGAAATCCAGCGCGTGGATGCTGAACCTGAACTTGAAACTTTGGTGTTCTCTTCGTTGATGAACCGCGGACTTGAAATTGAAAAGAGCAAGATTCCGGGTTGCTATGTGGTGACCATGGGAACTCAGGTGGAAGCCGGTTCTGTGCCGGGGATGCCCGAATCTGTGGGCGGTGTGCCTGGTAGCAGTGGCGGTGGCGGACGTGTGGTCCAGAATGTGGGCGACTTCTCTGAAGGTGGTGGCGGTGACGAAGATGCTCGTTACTCCGATGCCTCCAGCCTGACCGTTACCTTTGACCGTAATGTAGCCATGATCCATGACGAAGTGGATTTCGTTAGCTTGGAACATCCGCTGTCTCAGGGTGTGATTGACTTTGAAACTACTTTGGACAATGGCGCTGTGTCTTGCAATATGTGGCAGAACTCCGGTATGCGCGGCCTGCTCATGCAGTACAACTTTGCTGTAGACTTCTCCATTTCTGAAGAATGGGGCGTGTCTGACATTGCAGGTCCCAAGTACATTAGCGTTCTGGTGAACCCCAATGGCGAAGACTTGTCTAGCAAGCTTGAAGATCTTGCCAAGGCTACCTTTAAGGATGTGGCCGTGCCTCAGGGAAATCCGGCTGTGAACATGACTCTGAAGTACTTTGGTAAGGAAGGCTTGGCTATTGCCCGTCGTGAGGTGACTGCCAAGGCTAAGGAACTTGCCGAACAGGCTGCAGAAGCTGTGGAAGCTCGTGCCGAACAGGAATACCAGCGCATGAACCACTTGCTGATTATGCGTGGCAAGGCTGGCAACAACGAACAGTTGAAGCAGCTCCGCAAGAATGCCCAGGAATGGAAGAAGATTATTTCTAACCCGCAGCTCCGCCTGGATGCCATCCGCCTTCTGGTCTGCAGGTAATAGGTATGAGGAATGAGGTCGGGCCTTGCGGCCCTCTGAGGCATGAGGTCAACCGGGAAAGAATTTTGAGAGATGTAAAGAGATTTGTAATTTAACCTGAAAGCGAGCGACGCGAGCGACCTGATACCTCAAAGCGAACGTAGTGAGCGACCTGAAAACTGAAAGCACCAAAGGTGCGACCTGAATATGAGTGAATTAAGAAAGAACATTTTGAATGAAGCCCACCGCATTGTGGTAAAGATTGGTTCCCGCATTCTGGTGGATTCCGAAAAGGGTGGCGTCCGTACCCGCTATATCCAGAAGCTGGCTGATTCCGTTGCCCGCCTTATGGAAGCCGGCAAGGAAGTGGTGATCGTGACTTCCGGTGCTGTGGGTACCGGCATGAGCCAGCTGGGCTATAAGGAAAAGCCTACGGTCATTGCTGAAAAGCAGGCTTGCGCTGCAGTGGGTCAGATTGACTTGATGTACGCCTACCGCGAAATGTTCCGCTGGTGCCAGCTTTCTGTGGGCCAGATTCTTTTGTCTGCAGATGACTTCCGCGATCGCGGCCGTTACAAGAATCTGCAGAACACCATCAAGGCCATGCTCGCCCGTAAGATCGTTCCTATCATCAACGAGAACGACTCTCTGGCTGTGGCTGAAATCAAGGTGGGCGATAACGATAAGCTGTCTTCTGACGTGGCCCTGTTCCTGGATGCAGACTTGCTGCTGATCTTTACGGACGAAGACGGTCTCTTTGACGATAATCCCAAGAAGAATCCCAATGCCCGCCTGTTGCGTTTCGTTCCCGAAATTACTCCCGCTGTTCTCGCTCTGGCTGGTAAGCCCGGCGAAGCCGGTTCTGCTGTAAGTACCGGCGGTATGCGCAGTAAGCTTGAAGCTATCCGTAATGTAACCAAGAGCGGCTGCAATGCGTTCCTGGCTTGCGGTATGCGCGTGCTTCCCCACGAAGTGATTCTCGAACAGGCTGAAGGTACTTTATTTGTAGGCTCCAAGAAAAAGTTGAACAGCCGTCAGCGTTGGCTCAGCTTTATTACCACTCCCCGCGGAAGTGTCGTGGTGGACGAAGGTGGCGTAAAGGCCTTGCGCGAAAAGCATTCCAGCCTGCTGCCCGTTGGTGTTGTCGCTGTGAAGAAACATTTTGACAAGGGCGACCTTATTGAAGTCCTGAGCGAATCTGGCGAAGCTGTGGCCCGCGGTGTCGCAAAGTTCGATAGTGAAACTTTGAAGCTTGTACTCCACAAGAAGACTTCCGAAATCCATGCCTTGCTGGGTAAGGACGTTGCCGACGAACTGGTTCACAAGAACGACCTGGTGGTGTTTTAATAAGAGAGTTGAATTATGGCAGAAGATCAGAACTTAGACGAATTGGCCGAAGAATCGGCGGAACTCCCGAAAGTTGAAAGTCAGGAAGATCTGGCTCGCATTATCCAGGCATTGGTTTTTGCCTCTACTGATGTGGTGACTTTGAAGAAGCTTCGTGAAATCCTGGGCGACTTCCTGGATGCTCGCCTAGTGTCTGACGCACTTATTGCTGCCAACGATTCCCTGAACAAGATCAATTCACCTTTTGAAATTGTGGAACAGGCCGGTGGTTATCGCTTCCGTACTCGCGCCAAGTATTATCCTTGGGTCCGCAAGTTGTTCCCCGAAGCAAATGCCCGCCGCTTAAGCCAGGCTGCACTTGAAACTCTCGCTGTGATTGCTTACCAGCAGCCCATTACCAAGGCGGCCATTGAACAGGTTCGTGGTGTGTCTTCTGTAGATGGCCCGATCCGTAACTTGCTGGATAAGGGTTTCATCGCCCTGGGTTCCCGCGCCGAAACTGTGGGTAACCCTTACACCTACGTGACCACCCAGGAATTTATGAAGTACTTCGGAATCAACCGCATTCCCGAAGACTTGCCCCGCCTCCGCGAATTTAGCGAACTTCTGGAAGCCGGCGCCCTGGTGCCTCAATACGCCAAGCCTGAATCCATTGCCAACGATGAACCTCAGGAACCTGAGGATAATCCGGATCAGGTTGAACTTTCTATGGGAGATCTGTAATGGCCTGCACTCCTTTAATGCAACAGTATTACGATATCAAGGCCCAGAATCCGGGCTGTATTCTGTTCTTTAGAATGGGTGACTTCTTTGAACTTTTTGAAGAAGACGCTGTTATCGCCTCCAAGATTTTAGGCATTACCTTGACCAGCCGCAATAACGGTGCATCTGGAGCCACACCCCTTTGCGGATTCCCTCACCACGCCGCTGAACGTTACGTTCCCAAGATGGTGGCAGCAGGCTATCGAGTGGCTATCTGTGAACAGGTCGAAGATCCTAAACTGGCCAAGGGTATCGTCAAGCGCGACATTGTTGAAATCATCAGTGCCGGTACCGCTATGAACGAAGCTAACCTGGATGCTAAGGAAGCAAATTACCTTTGCGCCTACATCCCTGCGAAGGCTGCCGTTGCGGAAACCGTCGACGGAAAGTGTGCCGACTTGGCCGCCTTTGCCATCGCCGATGTGACTACCGGTTATTTGGCTACAAGTAAAAGTTCCATTCAGGCTTTTGAATGTGAATTCTGCCGCCGCATGCCCAAGGAAATCGTTGTTCCCGAAGGAACCGTGATTCCCGATGGCGTCATGGACTTGGTGAAGTCCGAAAATATTCTGGTGACTGAACTGCCCGCTTTCCAGTTCGGTGAAGAGGCTGCCCACGATACGCTGTTTAGCCATTTCAAGGTGGAAGCTCTGGATGGCCTTGGTCTTGATGGCCGCCCCGAAGAAACTTCTGTGACTGGGGCCATGCTCCAGTATTTGATGTTTCAGAAAAAGTCTGAGCTGTCTCATTTTACGGCTCTGGAAATTTTGAATCTGGATGACTACATGACATTGGATCCGTCCACCTTGCGTAACCTGGAACTGGTGCGCCCGCTGAACGCCGATGACATGAGCAGCACCCTTTGCTATGTGCTGGACTTTACCGTTACTGCCATGGGTGGTAGAACTTTGAAGGACTGGGTGAGCCATCCGCTGATTTCTGTAGACCGCATCAAGGCTCGCGAAGAAGCCGTCGATGAACTGGTGAACAATCCGGTAGCCCTTGACGAGTTGAAGGAATCTCTCACTTCTATTCTGGATATGGAACGCCTGATGGGCCGCGTAGGCTCTGGCCGTGCCAATGCCCGTGACCTTGCGGGTATGGGCCGCTCCCTTTCTCAGGCCGCCAAGGTGGCCGATGTTCTGGAAGGTTTGCGTTCTCCCATTTTCGAACCCATGCGTGAGGCTTTGATCCGCGCCCAGGGCAGGGGAGAGGAACTTCTCAACCAGTTTAACGAAGACTTGCCCTTGACCGTTCGCGAAGGCGGCATGATCCGTGAAGGAGCCAACGCAGAACTGGACTCCATGAATGCTGACATTAAGGATAGACGTCAGTGGATTGCGTCCCTTGAAACTCGCGAAAAGGAACGTCTGGGAATTCCCAGTCTTAAGGTGGGCTACAACAAGGTTTTCGGTTACTACATCGAAGTGACCCGCGCCGCCATGGCCAAGGCCACCAATCCTATTCCCGACGAATATATCCGTAAGCAGACTACGGTGAATGCCGAACGTTACATCACTCCGGAAATGAAGGAATGCGAATCCATCATCAGCAATGCCGAAGTGAACATTCACGCTCTGGAATACAAGATTTTCTGCGAACTCCGCGACCGCGTCAACTCCTGGCGTGCAGAACTTCAGGAAATCGCCAACGCCATTGCCCGCGTGGATACGCTTTACAGTTTTGCCCGCGCCGCCCGCAAGTACAACTATGTTTGCCCTGAAGTCTTTGAAGGTTCCGGCATCGAAATCAAGGGTGGTTTCCATCCGGTGATCGTTGCGGTAAATCCTGACCTGGATTTCATCAGCAACGATGTAACGCTTTCTCCCGAGGCGACCCGATTGATGCTGATTACTGGCCCCAACATGGCCGGTAAATCAACTTACCTGCGTCAGACTGGCTTGATTGTCCTGATGGCACAGATCGGTTGCTTTGTGCCTGCGGAAAGTGCCCGCATTGGCGTTGTGGACCGCATCTTTACCCGTGTGGGTGCCAGCGACCGCCTGAGCCGTGGCCTTTCTACCTTCATGGTGGAAATGATCGAGACTGCGAACATCCTGCGTAACGCCACCGCCCATAGCCTGGTGCTGCTTGACGAAATCGGCCGCGGTACCAGTACCTTCGACGGTCTCTCCATCGCCTGGGCTATCGTGGAGACTCTGCACGACGAACCTGCCCGCGCGGCCCTCACGCTGTTCGCCACCCATTACCACGAATTGACTGGTTTGGTGGATGACCTTGAACACGCCGGCAACTACCAGGTGGCCGTTCAGGAAAAGGGCGATAAACTCTTGTTCCTCCATAAGATTCTCGAAGGGGCTTGCGACTCTAGCTACGGTATCCATGTGGCAGAAATGGCAGGCCTTCCCAATAACGTGCTGCGCCGCGCCCGCAAGATCTTGCTCCGCCTAGAAAAGCACAAGATCGACCCCAGCGACGAAGCCGCCAACAAGAAGCTGAAGGAAAAGCCCCAGGTGGATCTGTTTGCAACCCCTGTAGACGAATCCGCCCAGCTTCTGAAGGAAGAAATCCGCCGCCTCCGCCCCGAAGAAATGACTCCCATGCAGGCGCTCCAATACCTGATGGACATGAAGGACCACTACGGGAAATAGCGTAGAGCGTAAAGGTTAAAGGGAAAAGTTTTTTGCATATCTTGCAAACACCTTTTCTTTTACAAAGAATGTGTGGCAACTGAAAAAATTGCTATTAGTTGTTGTATGATCGATTTCGCTGCATTACAGGACTACGTTTACGAGGATCGGGTTTACGATTCCAATATCCACGGATTGGCCCATTGGCGCCAGGTGGAGTTTAACGGACTTTTGTTAGCTAAAAAGACCAAGGCCGATGTCACTGTGGTTCGTCTGTTTGCGCTCTTTCATGATTCCAAGCGGGAAAGTGACGGCTACGATAGCAAGCATGGCGGCCGCGGGGCTGAATTTGCTCTAAAATGTCGCGAAGAAAAACTGTTCGAAATTACGGACGAACAGTTTGAAAAACTGTATCACGCCTGCAAGCACCATACTACGGAACGTAGTAGCGGTGACCCGACGATCGATACTTGCTACGATGCCGACCGTCTGGATTTGGGCCGCGTAGATTTTCTTTTGGATCCACAAAAAATGGCGACCTCGGCGGGCGCCCTTATTGCAACCAAATCCCGCAAGGAAAACGTTCCGACGCAAAAAATGCGAGATTGGTTGCTTCGATTTGAATTCTAGTTACTTTTCGATCCAGCCGTAGCGACCTTCGAACTTGGTTTCGCTCTTGATCACCTGGAAGGTACAGCTGACTTCTACGCCGGCGTTCTTGGGCAGGGCGGCCACACCTACTGCGGTGCGGGCGTGCTTGCCGTTATCACCCAGAATCTGTACGGCCAGTTCGCTGGCTCCGTTCAAAATTGCGGGCTGTTCCTTGAATTCCGGGTTAGACTGCACAAAGCCCTGGAGCTGAACCAGCTTCAAGGTTTCGCCGTCCTGCAGTAAGCTCATGGCGGCGGCAAGGTTGTTCAGCAGGCAGATGGCTGCGCCTTCCTTGGCCTTTTCCGGAGAAAGGGCGTCGGGCACAATGCCGGTGTATGCAGAAAAATCACCGTTCACGGAGGGCAGCTGGCCCGACACGAAAATCACATCGCCTGCACGAGTGGCGGGTACGTATGCGGCCAGAGGGGCTGCAACGGCGGGAAGGGTCAAACCCAGTTCTTCGACTTTCTTAACGATGTTCTGCATAAGGATCTCCTTGACTTTTACCTCTAAATAATACAAACTTTCCTTTTCTGAGTTTTTCTTTTTCTTTATAAAGTTTGCTTTTTTTATTTGCGGTTCCCCATAAAAAACTCATAGAAAAAGGCGAATCTTTCGATCCGCCTTTTCTATAGCTCTTGTTGTAGGAACACCCAGAAGATTTACTTCTTGGTGCCTTCCATCAGTTCAATGGCCAACTTCTTCATGTTGGTGAAGTCCCACTTGCCGGAACCCAGCTTGGGGATGCTGTCCACCTTGAATACGGAACCGGGGATCATAAGGGGCGGGATGCCGGACTTACGGATGTTGCGGGATAGTTCTTCGACGTCGAACTGGCCGTTTACCAGCAGCACGATTCGTTCGCCCTTCACGGAGTCAGGAACTGCGGTGACTGCGAATTCCATGCCCTCCAGGAGCTTGGTTTCGGCGAGGCGCAATTCCACGGCGGTCAGGGAAATCATTTCACCGCCCAGCTTGGCAAAGCGGCTGTAGCGACCGAGAATCTGTACGAATCCGTCGGGAGTGTGGGTGCCCTTGTCGCCGGTCTTGTACCAGCGGCGGCCATCCTTTTCGAAGACCACGCTTGCGGTCTTTTCGGGATCCTTCAGGTAACCCTTCATGACCTGGGGACCGCTGACCACGATCATGCCCTCTGCGGTGGGTTCCAGGAATTCGTTGGTTTCGGGATCGATAATGGCGGTGATGGAACCAGGGATGCCGAGGCCGATACTGGAGGTATCGTTGCACTTGCCCATGGTCAGGAAGTCATCCAGCAACACGTTGGGTGCGTTCAGGGTGGCCAAGGGGGAGAGCTCGGTACAACCGTAAGCTTCGTAGATGTCCTTGCCGAATTTCAGCTTGAAGGCTTCGCGCATTTCGGGGCGGAGCTTTTCGGCACCGGCCACGATGTAACGCAGGGAGTCCAGACACATGGGGTGGACCCAGCGGTTGATAACGATTGCGCGCAGGAAGGTGGGGGTACCCATCAGGATGGTAGTCTTGTACTGGGCACAGACGCGAGCCAAAGTCTTGATGTCGGTGGGATCGGGGCAGAGCACCATGGGAACACCGTTCAGCATGGGTGCCATGAAGGTCATGGTAAAGCCGAAGGAGTGGAACAGCGGCAAGAGGCAGGTCATGACATCGCCACGATGCATCTTGATGATGTAGTCCATCTGCTGGGCGTTGGAGACGATGTTCTTGTGGGTCAGCTGAACGCCCTTGGGGGTACCTTCGGAACCCGAACTGAAGAGGATCAAGGCATCGTCGTTAGGCTTTGCGGAAGTAAACCACAGGAACTTGAGCCACTTGGCGGGGAGGAACTTGATCTTTGCGGCATCGAGTATTCTTCCGATGGAACCCAACTTTTCTTCTTCTTCGTCAAGATAGATCATCTTGCAACGGTTGGCGATTTCTTCGAAAGCGGGGTTCTTGCTGGAAAGCTTGGTCAAGAAGGCGCGGGTGGTGACCACCGTAGAAATTTCGGCCTTTTCGATACAACCCAACACAGTGTCTACGGGGGCGGTATAGTTCAGGTTGACGGAGGTCTTGCCAGTGCCGAGAATAGACATGATGCCTAGGGCGGCGTCACGGCTGGTGGGGAGCATAAAGCCGATGTGGCGTTCTCCCTTGGAAACGGAACGGATTTTGCCGCCGAAACGGTGGCAGAGGCGGAGCATGCCGTGGCCGGAAACGTGTTTGCCTGCAGGGTCGATGAGAATGGGACGGTTGCGGCGTTTGCGCATGGCCCTGAACCACAGCGGAACGATGGGCTTGGAGTGATCCATGGCTACGTTCCACACGTCGGCGCTCAGTGCCTGCAAGTCGGCGCGGATCTGTTCTTCGGTTGCCGTTTCGGTCAGAGCCTTGGAGAAGCCTACGCTAACGATGCGGTTGTAATATTGGGGGCGGTTGACGCATTCCGAGGCGTGGCTGTAGCGGCTGCCCCAGAGACCCTGAATATAGAAGGGAATGATCTGTGCGCCGGTATCTTTGACGGCGGCGGAATAATCAAGAGTAAACTTTGAAATAAACGGCGACTTGGAAACTTCACCTTCGGGGAAGATTACCACCACTTCTCCATTGAGCAAGGCCTGACGGATTTCTTCCATGGCGGGCTTGGGATCGCGGCGGTTAATGGGAATCAGGAACTTGCCGTGGAACAGCCAGCGCTGGTACCAGTCCGCAAAGGTATTTCTGTTGCTTGCGATGCGGAGGGGACGCGGGCTTGCCATCTGGAGTACTGCCCAGTCGATGTAGCTGAAGTGGGGGCCGACTAGAAGGGCGGGGCCACTTTCGGGAATGTTCACGCTTCCTTTTACCATGATACGGTAACGGAAAACATAGCTGAAAGCAAAGCGGAGGCCAGCTCGCAGAAGTGTCATGGGATTACTCCGCAATGTTAGGATGAAGGTGATGATGAACATTACAGACAGAATCAGGAAGCAGTGGTAAACCTGACAGTCGGTAAAGATGAGGAGCAGTGTCTGACCGCCTGTGAGTACTGTAAGAACAATCATCTGGATCATGTTGGATACAGAATGAATTCGTCCTGCCGTGTTGGTCTTGGCCAGATTCTGGGTTGTTGTTCTAAGAATGACAAAGGCGGCACCAGTGCTGATTCCAAGAATGCTGTAGAGGATGCCCTGCAGCCAGTCAATATGAACGAAGGGAATCAGGAACATGACCAGAGCCGATGCGATTGCGGCAAAGGGAATGATGCCTGTTTCTACGAACCCCTTGGAAGAACGACTTGCCATGACGGCGCCGACGATAATACCTGCTGCAGTCAGCGTTACTGTAAATACAAATCCTGCCAGGGTCAGGCTGAAAGCGTTGTTTGCGCTGCCGCTGGACATGTGCTGTGCCAGAAGCATCAGAATCTGGATGACACCCCAGAAGGCAGAAAGACCGAGAATGGCCAGGCGGGCGCTGGGAATCTTCCAGGTGGCGGTAAAGACGCGACTTGCGGAACGATACTTGATGGACTCGTCGCGGCGTCCCACGCGGACAAAGAAACTGAAAATGGTTGTGGCGACGGAGGCGCCCAGGTAGATAAAGAGAATCTGATTGAAACCGATAAAACCGAGGTAGGCGGCCAGTGCAACTCCCAGTACGTAGTAAATCATGAACCAGGCGTTTGCCTTTACAAGATCGCTTCCGTCAAAGACTTTCTGCATGGCGCTGAGTCGGGCTGGCACATGGAGCGCATAGCCGATGCCGTAGACTCCAACTAAGCCAAATGCAACCCAGTTGCAATCCGTAACGTAGCAGACCGAAATGGCGATAAGGGCTGCTGCTGCAATGATGCTGGACCAACCCATGGCTCTGCTCTCGGATTGCTTGCTCACAAAGTAGCTTGCAATGGGCATCATGAAGATGCTGGGCACGAACATCCCCACCTGCAAAAGCAGACTTCTCCAGAGGAACGCAGTATCCTGGTAATTGGCACTGAGCCAGGCCTGGAAGTGAACGAAGATTCCCATCTGGGTAAATGCGCCGAAGAATACGGCGAAGAAGAAAGGAATAGCTCCGTGGTATTTATACAGTTTCATAAAAACTCGAGGTGGGTGTTTATTTCTTTTTGAAGACCTTGGCGAAACAGAACGCGCAGAGGGCTATGATGGCTGTCCAGGAGCCAATCATGAAAATGAGACCGCCGGTAGTGAGTTCCATAGTTAGACCTCCATGTTTGACGAACGTTCAGTGTCGGAATTACCCACAGACATGTTCTGTTTGTGGTGGTTCTTGGGGGGCTGGTCTGCGGGATCACCCTTGCGCCAAGCAAAGTAGATGAGCACGTTCAAGAGAATGGTCAGGACCAGCAAGAAAATACGGATGCCCCAGGTAAAGGAAATCTGACTCATTTCGCAACCCAGGAAAGTGACCATGGCGTCTGCAGGTACGTTCTGCAGGCTGACTACGGCCCAACCGTCGTGGATCAGCCAGGCGACCAGCACTACGGCCAAGTAGATCGGGCATACAAATCGGATAATGAATCTGAAGAACTTGGGAAGCTTGATGGCGGCACCTTCGTTCATCAGGGCGAAGGCCTCGCTCTCCGGATTGCCGTTTTCGTCCTTGACGGTTGCGGACTTGCGTCTGCCCAAGACAATGGAGAAGACGATTGCCTGGATGGTGCCGATAAATACCAGCAGGAAGCTGCCTCCCCAGAAATCGAATTCATCTACGGCACCGGCTGCAAGACCGAAGATGCCTACGAGACCGCCCAGGAAGGTTACGATACTGACAGATGTGATTGCGCCCTTGCGGGTCTGCTTCAAGTCGTCTTCGCAGAAACTGATCAGGGGCTGGATAATGGAGATGGCGCTAGTGACGCCGGCAATGAACAGCATGGCGAACCACAGAGTCTGGAAGAATCCGCCAAAGGGCAGCTGACCGAATACGAAAGGCATGGTCTGGAAGCCCAGGCCGAAGGTTCCGAGCTTTGCGCATTCTTCGATGTTGTTGCCTGCAATAAGAACGGCCATGGGAATCACGATGGTGCCGCCCAGGATGATTTCTGCAAAACCGTTGGTGGCGCCTGCGGTAAGAGACGAGAGAACCAGGTCTTCCTTGGGTCTGAGGTAGCTGGCGTAGCAGAAAACGATACCCATGCCCAGACTCATGGTAAAGAACACCTGACCAGAAGCGGCGAGCCATACCGTGGGGTTGGTAATTTCAGACAGGTTCGGATTCCACACAAAGGCGAGACCCTTACCGATGCCGTCAATTGTCAGAACGCGTCCCACCAGAATCAAACCCATAATCAGCAAAATTGGCATGGTAATCTTGTTGACTCGTTCGATACCCTTGCGCACACCGAAGGAAAGCAGTGCCATGTTGCAGGCGAAAGTAATCAGGAAGAAAACGATGGCGGCAGGGAAGGGACCCAGCTGGGTGTTCAGCATAATATAGTTGCCGAAGAATTCCTTCATGGGGCCATATCCACCCTTAACCACATCCATCAAGATTCCGGTTGCAGAATAATAGGTGAATGCCAGAATCCAGGACTGGATGAACATATAATAGAAGGTAATGAACAGCGGAGGCAGAATGCAGAGGGAGCCCAAGTGCTTTGCCCAGGGTTTCTGACCTAGAATATAGTGGAAACCGCCCGGAGCCGTACCATGACGCCTACCGCCGGCAGCGCGGCCCAGAGTCCATTCCATCCAGGACAGAGGAATTCCCAAAAGCAGGAATGCTATCAGGTAAGGGATGATAAAGGAGCCGCCGCCATTTGTTGCAGCCTGAACGGGGAATCGTAAAAAGTTTCCTAAACCAACGGCAGAACCGGCAACGGCGAGAATAACGCCAATCTTTGAGCCCCAGTTGTCTCTAGAATTGTTCATCGTATATGTCCCTAAATAAATTTGGGGTTCAATCTAGAAAAATGTGCCTCTTGTCACATTTAGGTAATAGCTATGTATGCGTTTTTGTAGTGAAATATTGCCCCTTTTACAAGTGTATACAAGATTTGCGTAAAATATTCCCGATTTCTATGATTTTTTGAATATTTTTTGAGCATACAAGACCGGTTTGACAAAAAAGACTGGCTTTTTAAAAAAGGGATTGGACAAATGATTGACGTTAAGGGTAAATGGACCTTGATTACTGGCGGTTGCCGCGGTGTAGGTCGTCTAACTGCCATTGAAATGGCCAAGTTGGGCGCAAATATCATTCTTCAGGGTCGTTGCAAGGCTAATGCCGACAAGGTTATCGAAGAACTGAAACCCTATGGTGTTGAAGTCCGCGCTGTTGGCTGCAATCTTGAATCTGAGTCAGAAATTGACGCTGCCCTTGCTGAAATCGACTCCTGGGGCGTTCAGGTAGACCTGGTTTTCAATAATGCCGGTCTTATGAGCCATTATTTCCAGGATTATCTGTCCAATACCATGGAAGATTTCCACCACGCCATGGCTGTGAACTTCTACGCTCCCATCAAGATTGCCTATCATTTCTTGCCGGGTATGATCAAGCGTGGTTTTGGCCGTATGCAGCTCACTACCAGCGGTATCGCCAATGAACCGGAATTGATGGGTTATGCCTGCGCAAAGGCCGCCCTGACCAAGTTCGTCAAGGATTTCGCTGTCAAGCTGAACGGAACCGACGTCATGATGAACGTCATGGATCCGGGTTGGCTCCGTACCGACCTGGGTGGCCCCGCAGCTCCCAACGCTCCCGAAACGGTTATCCCCGGCTCCATGGTGGGTGTCCTCCTGGACGACAAGAAGAGCGGTCGCTGGTTTAGCGCACAGGAATTTACCGGCATGTCTCTTGAAGACGCCGTGAAAAAAGGTGCAGACGTTCAATAAAAGTTCCTCCTAACCCCCAAAAAAGCTGGTGGTGGCTTCGGCTGCCACCAGTTTTTTATTGTCTTCCTGAGTTCCGCAAGGTGTTGATAAATGCGTTTTTGTTGTCATCCTGTGCGTTAGCGAAGGATCCAGTAAAACTTTTATTATATATTTAGCGCCATGAACAAGGAACCTTCCCGTACACAGCTTCGCGACGAAGTCTACACCCAGATGATGGTGGCCCAGGCTCGTCTTTCCAAGGATCAGAACACTCAGATGGGAGCCATCCTGGTATCTCCCGAGGGGCGCGTCATCAGTACTGGTTACAATGGTGCTCCTGCCGGTTTTGACGACGAAACAGTCCCCTACACTCGCGAAAAGCAGTTGTTGGCCTACGACCTGCTGGATGCTGATTCCGGTGAACTCCTGAGCCATCACGAGTTCGAGGCTAATAAGTATCCCTTCATGGTACATGCCGAAATCAATGCCCTGCATTATGCCCGCGGTAAGGTACCTGCAGGTTCCAAGCTGTACGTGATTGGATTCCCCTGTGAAAGGTGTGCTCTGGATGTAAGCCTTTCCGGTGTTTCTGAAGTCTTTGTCACGAAGGACGATTACGATCCTAAGTCCACCTTGAACAACAGTCGCGACACCGCCTACTACATGTTCGCCCAGGCACACATTGTTGTGACTCTGTGCGGTAAACGTATTCGCCCTGTTGTTTCAAAGCCTGCGAAGGCGTAAAAATTTTTTTGGAGGTTAGTCATGAGGAAGTTATTTCTTCTTTCTTTATTCTGTGCAGCGACTGTTTTTGCGCAGCAAGATGATTCGGATGCCCTGGATTTCGCAGACGAAAACAGTGCGTCTGTTTCTGCACCGGCTCCGTCAACGTATGCGGAACCTGCATCTGCGTCATCCCCTTCCAAGTGCTCGGTTTATTCTCCGTGTGCAAACACCGCTGAATCCAACACGGCATCCGGTCAACTTGTAGCCCAGGTGCAGACGGCTCCTGCCAGAAGCGCCTTCTTCCTTGACCTTACCTTGGGTATTATGTGGAATAGTTACAGTCGTGAAACGGTGTATCGTAGCTATGCCAGCTATTACAATGATTATTATAATCGTGATCAGATGGAGCGGGAATACTCTGGTTTGGGTCCGATACTTGGTTTGAAAATTGGTGGCAACATTCGTGGCTGGGCTGCACCTCATTTTGTAATGGAATTTGGCAGATCTTATGGTGAAACAGAAGAAGAATACTATGATTCCGATGAGAACGAGTATCGTAAGGCCAAGACCAGCGCCTTTAGATTTTTCATTGGTGGTGGTGTGACATGTTTCCTTAGCAATGACCCGCAGTCTGCTTCAAGCGGCGTTTTCCTGGGGCTGGATTTCGGTTTCGTTTTGTCTGCTGCCCAGAAGCACATTTCCTGGGATGACGTTGAGGATGTGGGGGGCATTGATGACGTGGCCGTCGGAATCAAGTTTGAAACAGGATATGTGTGGAGAATGGCGGATCACTTCAATATTGGTTTCACATGGTCCCTGAGTATTGATGACGCTGTTGATGATAACGATAGCGATTATCGCAGGGAAGAATCTTCCATGTATACCGTTGGGTTCGCTCTCACTATCATGAGAAAGTAATGGTGAACAAGTTTTCTGTGTTGGCGGTTTCGTAGGCTATGTCGCCACTGCCGTCATGTCGTTGGATGATAATAGCTGGGCTGGATTTGGTTCAGGTTTCCAGGTTGAAATTCCTGCGTCTCACCCGAGGTTAATGGGGGAGAGTCGGGCAAAGTTCCGCTAATTGTTAAGAAAAAAGTCCGTTGACAGAAAATGTCAACGGACTTTTGTTATATTGGTGCACATGGTAGCAGTAAGTAAGTCTAAGAAAGAAATTGAGTTCCTCTGTACGGAATGCGGCAATACTACGCCGAAGTGGGCCGGAAAGTGCCCGTTCTGTGGTGCCTGGAGCACCCTCAAGGAACATGCTATAGAAAAGCTGGATGTGGCTGCCGGTCGAGGTGGTCGCGGTTTGGGAGGCCCCGTGCATAAGGTGGTGGCCCTGCGAGATGTGGCCACGGAAGATACGAAACGTCTGAGTACTGCAAACACGGAATTCGACCGGGTCCTTGGAGGCGGCTTTGCTCCAGGCAGTCTTGTTCTGATTGGTGGCGATCCCGGAATTGGTAAATCGACTCTTGTGTTGACGACTCTCGCTACCATGAATGCGGCTGGCGTCAAGGCGCTGTACGTCAGTGGCGAAGAAAGCGCCTGTCAGGTTAAACTCCGTAGCGAACGTCTGAACGTGGCTGGCTCCGATATGCTACTGCTCTGTGAGACCAGCCTCGAAAAGATTATTCAGCAGGCAAACGAAATCAAACCGCAAATATTGGTAATCGACTCCATTCAGACTGTGTATAAGGGCGATCTTTCAGGAACGCCCGGGTCCGCGGCGCAACTTCGTGAATGTACTCTGGACTTGATGGTCTGGGCGAAAAACTCAGGCTGCATTACCATCTTGATTGGCCATGTTACCAAGGACGGCCAGATTGCTGGCCCCCGTATTCTGGAACATATGGTGGATACCGTGGTCTATTTCGAAGGCGACCGGAATCATCAATACCGTCTTCTTCGAACCATAAAGAATCGTTTTGGCGCTACCGACGAAATCGGCGTCTTTGAAATGACGGGCCACGGGCTGGCTTCCGTCCCAAATCCTAGCAAGGTGTTCTTGCAGGAAGGCGTTCCGCCTACTCCGGGGAGTGTCGTGTGCTGTACCATGGAAGGGTCAAGGGCGCTGCTCTTTGAAACTCAGGCCCTTGTGAATCAGACTACCTTTGCGGTTCCTCAGCGGGTGGCGGCGGGTATCGATGCCAAGAGGCTCACTATCATACTGGCCCTGCTTGAAAAGTTTGGCGGTATCACAATCGGGGCGTCCGATGTATTTGCAAGCATTGCCGGGGGCATGAAGGTGAACGATACTTCGTCGGATTTGGCCTTGGCTCTAGCTATAGCCAGCAACCACTTGGGAATTCCGTTATCCCGTCAGACTATTGCCATCGGTGAACTAGGTCTGTCTGGCGAAATCCGCAGCGTAAGTCTGCTGGATCAGCGTCTTAAAGAGGCCGGTCGACTGGGAATGTCCGAAGCGATCGTTCCTGCGTCTGGAGCGGATCCGTCCCGCGAGGGTGGTCGTTCCCTTAAGGTGGTCCGCGTAAAGACCTTGGGTGAGGCCATAGCCTGGCTGATGGATAAAAAGTAGATGTAAAAAGCTAATGCTGCTTTGACTGTGAACATCAAAAAAACACCCTGCGATGCAGGGTGTTTTTAAGTTCTATAAAATCCGCTTTGGTTTTAAGAAGCAAAGAAGAAATTAGTCTTCGTCGTCGGATTTTCTCTTCTTCTTTTTCTTCTTGGGCATTGCGTCGTCTGCTACAGAAGACTTCTTGCCTTCGACCTTGATGTCAGCAGCCTTTTCGCCGCGCTTGGTGAAGCCGTACTGACGAGGATCGAAACCGGAGGGGAAGACGGTCTTGTTATCGTAGATCACCTTCTTGGCGGTGAACTTTTCGATCTTAGCGCCATCCAGGTTTGCACCGGAGAAGTCAACGTCGTTCATCTTGGTGTCGGCGTCGATCTTGATGCCCTGCATGTTGGCATTGGTGAAGTTAACCATTTCCAGCTTAGCGCCGGCGAAGCTTACGCCGCCCATCTGAGCGAGGATGAAGTCGGAACGTTCGATGGTGGAGTTGGCGAAGTTGGCCTTGGTCAGGTCAGCCTTGTCGAAAATGTTCTTACGGACGTAAGCACCGTCGAAGACAGCCTTCAGGAGTTCAGCTTCCTTAAAGTCGTTCTTGCTAACTTCGGTGTCGAAGAAAGAGGTCTTGCTCATCTTGGACTTGTTGAATTCGCTCTTGGAAACGGAGCCCTTGTCGAATACAACACCGGTCAGGTCCTGGCCGCTGAACTTCATGTTCTTGACGGTGGACTGAGCGAACTTGGCCTTCTGGAGCTGGGCCTTAGAAAGGTCAACATCGTTAAAGGTGGTCAGAGAAAGGTCTGCGTCCTGCAGATTGACGTTCTTGAAGTCTGCACCGCTGAATTCAGCCTGGGAAAGACCGGCCTTGGCGAAGTTAACGTCAACCAGGTCCACGCCCTTGAAGTTTGCTGCAATCAGGTTACAGGCGGTAAAGTCGGTCTTGACCATGGTGGTCTTGCGGAGGTCTGCACCAGCCATCAAGGAACGAGAGAAGTTGGTGTTGGTCAGGTTGGCCTTGTAGAAGTTTGCACCGGTAAGGTCAACGTCCATGACAGAAGCCTGAGTGAGGTCAGACTTTTCGAAATTGGTGTTTTCGTCTACCTTCATAGCGTCCAGACGGGCATTCTTCATGTTGGTCTGGGGGAACTGGCTACCCAGGAGGGTTGCACGGTAGAGGTTTGCGCCTTCAAGGTTTGCACCTTCGAAAGAGGAGTTACGAATGTCTGCGCCGCTGATGACGACCTTTTCGAGGTTGGCGTCTTCGAAGCTAGCGTCGCTAATCACAGCGTTCTGGAAAGAAACTTCCTGGAGGCTTGCCTTTGTAAAGTTGGGGCCTTCGCCAGTAGCACGGCGGAAGTCGGTGGTGTTCTTGACTGCCTTAGCCTTGCTGAAGTTGAAGCCATCGATACGCTTGTTACTGAAAGAAACGTTCAGATCCTTGCCTGCCCAGTTGTCCTGTGCGAATACGTTCAGTGCAAGTGCACTAACAAGGCAAAGGCCAAACTTTGAAACTCTCTTCATATTCATATATAACATTCCCTTTGAGGATAAACCAGATAACGGATAGCCCTAAAATAACTAAATAATTTGCAAAACTGCAAGACTTTTAAAAAAACTCTATAAATAAAAGCTAACTTGTAGGGCGAAATGAGCAATTTTTCGTCAAAACAGTACGATGTGGTGGTCTGTGGGGCCGGTCCTGCAGGCTTGATGGCTGCCTGCACCCTTGGACGTCTGGTTCAAAAGGAGACTTCCGGTGCTAGACGGGTCTTGCTTCTAGATAAAAAGGAACCTTGGAAAGAGCCTATTTTCTGTGCCGAAGCGGTATCTTCTCGGCGTCTGAAGGCCCTTTGGCCTGTGGATCCCTCCTTTGTTCGCGGAAACCTGTCCGGGATTTATTTTACCTCTCCCAAACGTTACCGCGCCGAGTTTTATAGTAAGGATTGTGGTTATCAGCTGAATCGCTCCGCTCTGCACAAGAATATTGCCGACGAATGCGTCAAGGCTGGTGTGGAATGTCATTTTGACTCCGTGGTCAAGAAGCTGGATCGCACCGAAAACGGTTGGAATGTGGTGGTATCTTCCAAGGGTGTCGAAGAAACCCTAAGTTCTACCCTTATTATAGACTGCTCTGGCCCCGGTGCCAAGCTGACCCGTGGAATCCCCTGCCTCGAGGGCATGGAAGACGGTGCCACTGATCTTGAACCTGCAGTCTTTGCGGTGGCCGAGGGCATTCCTCATAGCCGTGAACATATTGAATTGTTCTTCGGTAGTGAATTTAAGGACGGCTACGGCTGGATCTTCCCCCGTGACGGCAAGGAAGTAAATATTGGTTTTGTGCTGGGGAAGGACGTTCGTAACGAGGGTTCCCTCCGCCAGAAACTTCTTGATTTTATCGCTCGCGACTATCCTGGCTCTACGGTCAAGGCTGTCTACGGGGGCATGATTGCCTGCGGACAGTCCCATAAGCCGATCGCCAAGTGCGGTCTCTTTAAGGCCGGCGATTCTGCCAGCTGCGTCAATCCCATTAGCCGTTCCGGCATTACGGAATCCCTCCTTTGCGGTAAGATTGTGGCCGAGGCTGCCATGGAATGGTTGCAGGATTCTGGCGAAAACCGTGAAGCGATCGAGGCCCGCGCCCACCAGCGCTGGATGCAGGAAATGGGCAAGTCCCATATGCAGATTGCCCGCGGAAAGCCTGGCTTCAACAAGATTACAGACGAGCAGTTCGACAAGGCTGCCTTGCGTCTGTCCAAGTTGCCTAAAGAGAAGCAGACTCTGTTCCGCATATTCTTTAACGTCCTGTGGGCAAGTCCGTCCTTAGTCTGGAAACTCAGGTCATTCCTCCACTGGTAGTCTAGTATGTCTGAAATTATCGAAAAACGTCTCGAGGAAGTTCGAACCAAGTTCGCTGGCTTCACCGATCCCGATGACAAGTGGAAGTTCATCCTTGATCTGGCTAAGGCCCACAAGGGGATGGACGCCGCTCTTAAGGCAGAAAAGTTCATTATTTCTGGTTGCGCATCCACCATGTACCTGGTTCCTAATTTTGACGGAAACCTGCTCCATTTTGAAATGGATGTGGAAGGCGGCACTACGAATCCCCTGATCAGCCGTGGTCTGGGAGCCCTGGCCCTCAAGATTTATAATGATACCGCTCCGGCTGACATTCTGGCGGTGGACCCGAAGTTCTTTCAGGACATTGGTCTAAACGTTGGACTTTCACCTACAAGGTCTAACGGTTTTGCGAGCCTTGTAAAGCAGATTTATTTGTACGCCCGAGTCTTTGCTGCTCTGGCCAAGAAGTAGAAGAACGCGATTTATAAAAGTAAAGGATAAAGGAAAATGTCTTTTAGTTTCTTGAATGGAAAGAGCCCCTTTGACGAGGCTGAAGAACGCCTGGAAGCTGGCGAAACCGTTAACGGCAAGCCGAAGATGCCTGTGGCTCCTGTCATGGGTTGGCAGGATGGTGTTACCCTCCTGGTGATTATTGCCCTGGTTGTTGGTGGCTACCAGTACTATCAGTATGCCAAGCGCACCAGTGCAGAAGCCTTCGCTACCTGCGAAACTCTTTATACTGCAGCTCAGACCGATGCGTCCAAGTATGTCGAAATGGAAAAGTGCTATGAGGCTACCTGGGATCTGGGTTTTGTAAGCGATACTCTGGAAGTGGTTCGCCAGAACCGCCTGGGCGAAGTGGAAGATATGCGTACTGCCCAGAAGGATTTGCTGGCTAGCGCCAATGCCGCTTTCGACAAGGGCGATACCGCCGCCGCAGTCAAGATCGTGACCGAATACAAGGGTGCTATGCTTCTGTACACGGGCGACCAGTCTGAATGGGATGAAATCGCAAAGTTTGCGACTGCCGCTCCTGCTGCCGAAAAGGTTGCAGAACCCGCCGCAGAAAAGGCTGCTGAACCTGCAGCTGATGCTCAGAAGTAATTCTTGTCAAAAGGTTTGCTGAACTGAAAAACACCGCAATGAAATGCGGTGTTTTTTGATGTCCACAATATTTTTTAGGACCGTCTATTTGAGGTTTTGCCTCAACGTTTTTCCAAGTGTATTTCCCGTTCGGTTTCGTTGAGAATGTCGATGCGGATCACGTGGGTGATGCCCGGGTCATTCTCTTCGAGACGTTCCGGCCATTCAATCAGGCTGACACCTTGTTCCAGGTAGTCGGGATCCAGACCCACTTCGTTCAGGTCGGCGCCACCTTCCAGTCGGTAAAGATCGAAATGGAAAATGGGCGGATTGTTGGGGTATTCGTGGAGGATGGTGTAGGTGGGGGAGCATACGGCGCCCTCGAATCCGAGACCCTTGCAGACTCCGCGGCTAATAACCGTCTTGCCTGCACCCAGGTTGCCGAACAGGGCCACCTTGTCGCCTGGTTTCAGGGACTTGCCGAATTCCACGGCCCAAGCATAAGTGGTTTCTTCTGACGTAAACTTCATAATAGTGAACAGTGAAGAGTGAATAGTTTTGAGCGATGAGCAGTGAGTTATGAGTTTTGAGCTGTGAGTTAATAAGTCAGGCGCCTTTGGCGCAGTTATGATAACTCATGGCTCAAAGCTGAATACTCATGGCTGAACAAGGCGCCTTTGGCACGGTTATTAGAAGTTAGTAGGAAGTAGGAAGAGCCGCTGACAAAAAATGCTTACTGCCTACTGTCTACTTTCTAAAAGGAGCCGCAGGCCCCGCCCTCATACCTCGAACCTGAAAGTGAGCTTTGCGAGCGACCTGATACCTGCTACAGCTTGTCCTTGAACTGCTGGTAAGTGAACTTATGGAGCAGGTGGAACTTACCTTGTTCGTCAAACTTGCCTATGCTGGGGTGGCGCACACCGTTGAAGAATGTGGTCTTCACCATGGTATAGTGGATCATGTCTTCGAAGATGATTCGGTCGCCGACCTTCAGGGGTTTGTCGAAGGAGAAGTCGCCCAACTGGTCGCCGGCCAGGCAGGAATTTCCGGTCAGCTTATAGGTGTAGGGCTTTTCGCCGGGGAATGCGGAACCGGTAACGGCAGGGCGGTAGGGCATTTCCAGACAGTCGGGCATATGGGCGCTAATGGAGACGTTCAGTACGGCGATGTCCATTTCGTTGTGGACGATGTCGCCGACTGTGGCTACCAGTTCGCCGGTTTGCCAGCCGACCGCTTCGCCTGGTTCCATGATGACAGTCAGATGGGGGTAACGTCCCATGAAGTCCTTCAGGATGCGGACCAGCTCATCGCGGTGGTAATCCTTGCGGGTGATGTGGTGGCCACCACCGAAGTTGACCCATTTCATCTGGTTCAGATACTTGCCGAAGTGCTGTTCGAATGCCTTCAGTACGCCTTCCAGGGCGTCTGCATCCTGTTCGCAGAGGGCGTGGAAATGGAGACCTTCTATTCCGTCCAGAAGTTCCGGTTTGAACTCGGCTTCGGTGACTCCAAGGCGGCTGAACTTGCCGCAGGGGTTATAAAGGTCGGTTTCTACGGTGGAATACTGGGGATTGACGCGGATGCCTGCAGAAACGCCTGCCTTCAGGGTCTTTTCCTTGAATCGTTGCCACTGGCTGAAGCTGTTAAAGGTAATGTGGCCTGCACAGCTCAAAATTTCGTCGATTTCGTCGTCGTCATACACCGGTGCGAAGACGTGGACTTCCTTTCCCATTTCTTCCTTGGCCAGTTTAGCCTCGTTTAGGCTGCTGGCGGTGGCCCCGGCTAGATATTCGCCGATCAGGGGGAAGGAACGCCAAAAGCTATAACCTTTCAGGGCGCAGATGATTTTTACGCCGGTTTTCTTCTGGATATCGTCCAAAATTTCCATATTTCGGCGGAGACGGGCCTCATCGAGGACAAAACAGGGGGATGGAACTTGAGAATAGTCTAGCATAGGGCCAAAGATAGCCTTTTTTTACACCTTTTTAAACTTTTTTGCTTATGCTTTAACTACATTTAACGGTGATGAGATTTTCTTCTTATAAGCACGTTGTTATTTCGCTGTTGGCTCTGGCTTTTGCCGGAGTGGCAATGGCTCAGTCCGTTCCCTCCAAGGTTGAATCCCAGGTGGTGGCGGCTCCCCGTGGCGCTTCGACTCTTGATGAAATGATCCAGGCAAAACTGGATTCCATGAATCATGCTGTTCCCTCCGTCGGTCCCCGTAACTCTGATAGCCTCGCTAAGGTTCAGGCCGATAGCGTTCGCAGACTGATCAAGGAAGGCAAGTACGTCCAGCGCGCCAAGTACGACAAAAAGAACTTCGACCACTGGAACATCGATACCGTTCTCCAGAAGTCCATGAAGGAAAAGCTGGTGGGCGTGTGGCGCACTCCCATTGTGGCTCACGGTCATGCCTTCCGCGATGCTGAACTCCGTTTCTGCATGAACGATACCTTGATTGGTGTTACCCGTACTTATTCCGATTCCGGTCGTTATCAGATGACTGGTGAATATGTGTTCAAGGCCCGCTACCGCTTTGATTCTGACCGTTCTCTGGTCAGCCGCGAAGTGTTCAGCGACCGTAAGGTGGTCCGTTGGGACTTTATCACCTTCGATATTACCGATGGTGCTCTTGAATACAACCTGAACAAGCTGGAATTCCGTGACCTGAACGATAACTGGCTCAACGCTCTGCAGGGCTTTGATAACGTTCCTCCCGAAGTTTATAATCGCGACGAAAAGGGCTCTGCCGAAATGAAGCGCGAATACGAAAACAGCAAGAAGAAAAAGTAATTGCGGTTTGGGGCCAAGCGCCATGAGCCGAAATTCTTCGAAAATTTCTAGAGCAGTTGTTGGCTTTGTAGTGCTAACACTGCTCTTTCTGTTTTTTGCGGCCCTGACCTTGACCGCCGGTTCAACCTCCATCAGCTGGTCGGACCTGGGGTTCAGGAACGTTCCCTACCAGAATATGGCTGCCCAGATTTTCTGGGAAATCCGCTTCCCTCGACTGGTGGCGGCGGTTCTGTCTGGTGTGGCGTTGGCGGTTTCGGGCCTGGCTTTGCAGACCTTATTCCGTAACCCGCTGGCGGGACCTTTTGTGCTGGGTATTAGCAGCGGGGCTAGTCTGGGTGTTGCCCTTTCACTGTTGGCGGGTCTTAGCTTTGGACACTTTGGCGTGCTGGGGGCTGCGGCGGTGGGCGCTCTCGGTGTGACGTTCCTGGTGATGGCGGTGTCTACCCGCTTTAGAAATTCCACGGTGCTCCTTGTGGTGGGGCTGCTGGTAGGGTACTTCATCGACGCCGTGATTAGCCTCTTGATCGTGAACAGCGATGCGGAATCCTTGCGGGTTTACGTGAGCTGGGGCATGGGAAGTTTTGGACGTCTAACTTATGACGGGGTCTGGATTTTTGCGGCTGCGGTGGCGGTTGGACTTGGGCTGGTGGTGTGTGCCATGCGGTACTTGAATGCCGTGCGCCTGGGGGATGATTTTGCCCGAGGTCTGGGTGTGAATGTACGTTTGGGCCGCGGTCTTGTTCTGCTGGGAACTTCCATCCTGGCGGCATCGGCCACGGCTTTTTGCGGCCCGGTGGCTTTCGTTGGAATCGCGGTTCCTCACCTGGCTTTTATGTTGTTCAAAATCAGCAACCATCGCGTGCTGATTCCTGGGGCGGCCTTGTGCGGTGCTGTGCTTTGCCTGGCCGCAAGCCTCTTCATGACTTTGCCCTTGAATGCGGTTCTTAGCCTGGTGGGCGTTCCCGTGGTGCTGTGGGTGATTATCCGTGGTGGGAGGGGGCGCTGATGGCGGAATTGCTGAAGTGTGAAAATCTTTGCTTTGGGTATGGCGGTTCTGGTTTTGCGGCACCCCTGAATTTTGAACTGCAGCCTGGCGAAGTGGTGGCACTGATGGGCCGCAACGGTTCCGGCAAGAGTACCTTGCTGAAAACTTTGTGCGGTCGGATTCCCGCCCTGGGCGGAACTATAAAGGTTTGCGGGACCTGTCTGAATTCCCTAAAAACTATGGATCTTGCAAAGCTGATCGCCTATATTTCCATTAGCAAGGCCGCTCCGGATCGGATGACCGTCCGTGAATTCGTGGGGCTCGGCCGCATGCCTTACAGCGGTTTTCTGGATGGCCGTACTGCCGAGGACGTGAAGATTGTGGATGAATCCCTGGAACTTTTGGAACTTTCCGGTTTTGGGGACCGCTATGTTTGCGAACTGAGCGATGGCGAACGGAGCCGCGTGTATTTGGCTATGGCCCTGGCCCAACAGGTGAAGGTCTTGTTGTTGGATGAGCCTAACGCGTTTTTGGATATTCCCTGGAGCCATCAGCTTTTTAGGACTCTGCGCACTATTGCGGCGGAACGTGGCGTGGGAATTTTGGTGTCGACCCATTCCTTGGATTTTGCAGAAAAATATTGCCAGCGCGTGATGGTCGTTGGGGACCGTAGCGTTTCTGTAGAAAATTGGGAAGGGGCGCGAGCCGGGGGCTTGCTGGACTGGACAAAGGGGGAATAGCTTATGGGGAATGCAAATTTTTTGAAGTGCGTTATTCTGGGCTGCTTATTTATTCTGGCGGGGTGCGCCGGGAACAAGGCCCCAGAGGTGTCCGCTGAAGTTCCTGCAGAAAGTTCCGTTTCGCCGGCTCTAAAGGGAATTGAGGAGCCGGCCGGGGAGAAGCATTTCTTCTGGAAAGTTTCCGACGAAAATTCCAGCGTGTGGGTTTTGGGTAGCGTTCATTTTGCGGACTCGACTTTTTATCCGCTGGATTCCGTGATTGAAACGGCCTTTGTCGCTTCAGAGGAACTGGCGGTAGAAATTAATCTGAATGACGATTCCACCAGCAACGAAGTTTCGTCGAAGATGATGCAGGACGGCTTGCTGCCTGCGGGGGTGACCTTGAATTCTGTGCTGCCCCGTAATGTCTGGAATTCCCTGGACAGCCTGTGCGCGGCCTGGAACTTTCCTGTGATGGCCTTGCAGCGTTTGCGCCCCTGGTTTGCGGCCACGACTTTAAGCGCCGTTGCCATTCAGCGGGCTGGCATCCAGGCGGAATACGGAATTGACGTCGTTCTGATGGACCGTGCCGCTACCGATGGGAAGGCCATTGTGGGCTTGGAAACTGCCGAGGATCAGGTGAGTGCCCTTTCTGGAACGGGGAAAGATTCCGATGAATCGCAGTCGGATTCCGCGGGCGTTTACTATCTGAAGACAACCCTGCGTGAAATTGCGGGGCTGGATTCTATGGTGGCGCAAATGATGCGTGCCTGGAAGACTGGCAATGATTCTTTGCTTCGTGTTGTAATGAATGCTGAATTCTGCGACGAAAAATCCGGTAATTGCGAAGGTGATTCCGAGTCCGAAAAGAAAATGAAGGCGGACTTGGAAGAACGAATTTATACCAGTCGCAATGCCAAGATGGCAGGCTCCATTGCGCAGTTCCTTGAAGAAGACAGAAATGTATTTGTGGTAATCGGGGCTGCCCACTTGGCCTTGGATGAAGACAACGTGATAGAACTGCTTCGCCGTAAGGGCTTTAGAATCCAGCGATTCTAATTATTTTAAATCTTTCACATCGATGCCGAGGTGGCTCAGACGGTTGTAGAGGGCGGTGCGCAATAGGCCCAGCTGTTCGGCGGTGGCGCGTACAGAACCGTTGTTTTCGCGGATCTTGTTCCTAAGGAATTCCCGTTCCTGGTCCAGTTGCATTTCGCGGAATTCGTCGTAGGTTTCGGCTGCGGGAATGTCCTGGATCTTGGGGGAATCCTGGGGTTCGTCCAACTGTAAATCTTCGGGAGAAATGAGGGTGGACGTTGCGAAACAGAGGGCTCGCTGGATGACGTTTTCCAGTTCGCGGATGTTGCCGGGCCAGGGGTGGTTTTGCAGTTTTTCCAGGGCGGCCCTGGAAAGGGTGAACTGCTCGCCGGGGGCCTGATACTGCTGGATGAAATAGTTGGCCAGATCCTCGATATCTTCGCGGCGTTCGCGGAGGGGTGATATCTTGAGGGGGATGACGCTGAGACGGTAGTAAAGGTCTTCGCGGAAAGTCTTGTTGCGGACGGCTTCCTTTAGGTCGCGATTGGTTGCCGCGATGAATCGCACGTCGATATGCTTTGTCTTGTTGGCTCCGATGGGGCGGATTTCCTTGTTCTGCAGCACTCGCAGCAGTTTGACCTGGGTGTGCAACGGCATATCGCCAATTTCGTCTAGGAAGATGGCGCCTCCATCGGCGGCTTCGAAAAGGCCGATGCGTTCGTTCTGGGCGCCGGTAAAGGCTCCGCGGGTGTGGCCGAACAGTTCGCTTTCAAAAAGGTTGTCGGGAATGGCGCTGCAGTTGACCGTTACGAACTTGTCGTAGACGCAGGAGACGGCTCGGGCAATCAGTTCCTTACCGACGCCGGTTTCGCCCTGGATCAGTACGGGGCCGGTGTGGATAATGGCGCGTTCTACGGATTTGCGCAGCTTTTGCATGGCGTCGCTGTTTCCTACCAGATGGCTCATGCGTTCGCTAAAGACTTTGCGGGCGTTGTAGATTTCCTTTAGTTTGGAAATCTTGCTCATCAGATGAAGCTTTATGGCTTCGACAGATAGGATGATATCATACAGTTTATTGGAAAGTTCGCTGTACCTGTCCAGCGATTCCCCATAAACAAGAATCAATGTGTCCGGATTCTTTTCGCGAATTTGGGTCAGTGCCTGTAAGTTGTCGCTAAAGGAATCCAGATCCCAGATGACGAGGGGGCTTAATTTGTCGACGGACTTTAAAAGAAAATCCGCACCCGCGTAGGTGTCGGTAATGTGCAGGTTGACATCGTAATTCACCGTGGAGAAAACGTCCTGGATGAACGAGGACGTCGGAGTCTCCTGGGTGAAAAAATCGATGAGCATGATTTAGCGTAAAGCGTAGAGCTTAAAGTAGAAAGAAACTCGCTTTAAACTCTTACCTTTAACCTTTATCCTTTAAACTTTATTTGCCCAGTTCCTTGCTGCGTTCGGTGCCTGCAACCACAGCCTTCATGACGGTGCTGCGGAATGCGCCTTCTTCCAGGGCGTTGATGCCTGCGATGGTGGTGCCTGCGGGAGAGCAGACCATGGCGCACAAGTCGCTGGGGCTCTTGCCGGACTGCTTCACCAGTTCGACGCTGCCTTCGATGGTGCCGAGGGCCAGCTTCAAGGCGACATCGCGGGTAAGGCCGGCCTTTACGCCACCGCGGGTCAATGCTTCAATGAATTCGAAGACGTATGCGGGAGCACTGCCAGAAAGACCGGTCACTGCGTCCATCAGGCTTTCTGCCACGCGGCAGGTAACGCCGATGTTGCCGAAAATCTTTTCTGCGGTAGCGAGGGTGGCCTCGGTAACGCCGTCGGTGGCGAGACCTACGGAACCCTTGCCCACAGTGAGGGGCAGGTTGGGCATGACGCGGAGAACCTGGTTCTTTGCGCCAAGAACGTCGGTCAGGGCGGCGCGGGTAACGCCAGCCATAATGCTGATGAAGGTCTTTTCGTTTGCGATGGCGTCGGCTGCAGCCTTCCATTCGGCGCTGACCAGCTTAAAGATCTGGGGCTTTACGCAAAGGAAGGTGACATCGGCGTTGTTGACGCCTTCTGCGAAGCTTGCTACGCGGACGCAACCCAGTGCAGAAACTTCTGCGGCAGCCTTGTCGCTGGGATCGAAGAAGAAAATGGACTTGGGATCATTTCCGGCCTGAAGAAGGCCGCGGAGAATTGCACCGCCCATGTTGCCGGTGCCAGCGAAGAAAATTTTGTTAACCATAGCTCGTTGTTTTTTTAAAAGTGAAAATTTTCAGTTATAAATTACGAATTATGAATTACGAGACGAATAATCGCGGCTCTGCCGCCTAGCTAATTTTAGTAATTCGTACTTTATAATTCATAATTAGGTAAAAATCAACTTCGTTGATTTTTACCTCACGCTGTCCTTGGCCTTGCGGAGGAATTCCAGCAGGTCGGCATTGCTCTTATACTGCTTCATCCACTTGATTAGCTTGTCCATAATGCCGTTTTCGGTATCGTTCTGCATGCTTTGACGAACGCTCCAGAGGATGTTCTGTTCGTACAGAGAAAGCAGACGGTCTTCCTTACGGGTGCCGGACTTAAAGATATCGATAGCGGGCCAGGTGCGCTTTTCGGCAAGGCGACGGTCCAGAACCAGTTCCATGTTACCTGTGCCCTTGAATTCTTCAAAGATCACTTCGTCCATGCGGCTGCCGGTTTCGATCAGGGCGGTTCCGATAATGGTAAGGGAGCCGTTCTTCTGGATGACTTCACGAACGGGTTCACCTGCGGAGGTGTAAATCATCTGACCGTTGGTGTCCTTCTGGAAATCGCCAAGCTTGTCGGCAATCTTACGGGCTGCACCAAAGAACTTCTTGGGGAACTGCATGGCCATGGCGTCTACACCGCCAGAAAGAATCTTGCCGGAGTGGGGAATCACTACGTTGTTGGCGCGTGCAAAGCGGGTAATGGAGTCCAGAAGCACAACCACATCCTTCTGCTGTTCCACCAGGCGCTTGGCCTTTTCCAGGACCATGGTGGCCACGCGGGCGTGATGGTCAGGAGGTTCGTCGAAAGTGGATGCAACGACTTCTGCCTTGAGGGCGGGGTTCTTTTCTACCAGCTTGCCTACGATTTCGCGCATTTCCGTCACTTCTTCGGGACGTTCGTCAATGAGCAACACCATGATGATGCATTCAGGATGGTTTGCTGCAATGGCGCGGGTCATGTTCTGCAGGAGGATTGTCTTACCGGTACGGGGAGGTGCCAGGATAATGGAACGCTGACCCTTACCGATGGGGCTGAACAAATCCATGACGCGGGTGGTCAGTTCGTCCTGGTCCCATTCCAGGTTGATCTTTTCGTTAGGATGGATGGGAGTCAGGTATTCAAATGCTACGCGGCGCTTGATCTTTTCGGGATCGTCAAAGTTGACCTTGTCTACGCGGCGGAGGGCGTAGAACTTGTCGCCATCGCGGGGGGGGCGTGCAAGACCTGCAACGGTGTCGCCAACCTTCAGGCCGAAACGGCGAATCAGGTTCTGGCTCACATAAACGTCATCGGGACCCTGCTGGTAGTTGAATTCGGTATTGCGGAGGAAACCGTGACCCTGCGGGGTGACTTCCAAAAGGCCTTCGGCGTAAACGATGTTGTTTTCGTTTTCCAGGCTCTGGAGCAGAAGGCCCAGGGACTGCTTGCGGTAACGGCGGAAGTCCAGATTTTCTTTCTGGCTTGCCAGTTCCTGCAAGTCGCTCATGGTCATCTTGCGGTACTTGGCCCAGCAATCGCGAGCCTTGCACCAGGCTTCGGAATCCGGATCCGGCATCGGCACGGTGTCTTCCTGTTCTTCCTGCTGCTGGGGGCGGTTGTTGTTATTGTTGTTGCGGTTGTTCTTGTCGAACTTGTTAAACTTGTTCTTCTTGTCGTACTTGTTGAAGCGTTCTTTCTGCTGGGGTCTCTGCTGACCGTCTGCAGATGCGTTTTCGGAGGTGCCGTCCTGGGCTGCGCTAGGATCTGCGGTGGCCTGAGTTTCTGCCTGCTGACCATCTGCATTCTGTGCGGAATCCGTTGCGGGAGCGGTTTCTGCTGCGGGAACTGCACTAATTTCTGCGGGAACGGCTGCCGGTTCGTTTTCGGCCTTCGCTGTTTCAACGGGTGCTGTGTCGGCCTGCTTTTCGGCGGAAACTTCCTGAACGTTGTTCTTTTCCTTTATCCGTTCGACTTTCCTGTTTGCTTTTTTCTCATCGTCATTCTTTGCTGCCTTTGCTCGAGGAGTCCGCTTTGCGGGTTTTCCTTCGGGAGCCGGTTCTGCCTGGACGGGGAGTTCAATGCCTTCGCGGAGTTCGGCAGGAACTTCCATGCCTGTGGATTCTTGGTCGGCCAAGTGGGTACTTTTAGTCGTTTTTTTGATGGGAGCCACGATTGTGTCCTATTAAATAAGAATTGACGTATTAAAATGCGACTTTATTCATCTGCAGTATTTGGATTATTCCCAAAATGGACGGATGAATAATTTTCGATATGAAAAATTTGAAAAAAAATATGAATGCGGCCGAATGTCGACCGAACGTCGCTAATTATAATTAATTATATGGGGATTGTCATAAAAAAGGTCAGATTTTATAAAAAAACTTTTTGGGGGTGCCGAAAAAATGGGGGTGTCAACTTAGTGACAATTTGAATAGTTATATTTACCAGCGTGAATTCACTAGAACGTGTATTTGTTGCCCTGGGGTCCAATTTGCCCAATCGTTCCGCTCACCTGAGTGAGGGGCGCGATATGCTCCGCAAGGTGTCTAAGGGTGGCTGGAAAGAAAGCCCGATTTATGAAACTCCGCCGGTTGGTCCGGAGGGGCAGGGTCCCTACCTGAATCAGGTTGTCTCGTTCTGGTATTCGGGAACGTCGGAACGTTTGCTGAATTATCTGAAAGGTTCAGAGTTCATTTTGGGACGTAAGTACCGTGGGCACTGGAATTCCAGGGAAATTGACCTTGACTTGCTCTACTTTGGAAACGAGGTGAGCCGGGGAATTCCTACATTGCCTCACCCGCAGATTGTTAACCGCCAGTTCGTGTTGGTTCCCTTGAATGATATTGCCCCGGAGTGGGTGGATCCCCAGATGGATTCCAAGGTTTCTGACCTTCTGACGAGACTTCTCCTGAAAGAGGAGAAAATTCCTTTCCGCGTAGTCACCTCGGAGGAAGCGTAATATGCTAGTAGAAAAAGGTGTGCATTTCCTGGCCATCGAAGGCGTTATCGGTGTGGGAAAGTCTACTCTCGCGAAGATTATTTCGGAGAGGTGGAATGCCATGTTCATCGAGGAAAATTTTGCCGAAAACCCGTTTTTGGAAAAGTTCTACCAGAACAAGTCGGCTTACGCCTTCCAGACACAATTGTTCTTCTTGCTGGAACGTCACAAGCAATTGCAGAATAGCGCCATGCAGAGCGACATGTTCCATGAACTGCGGGTCAGTGACTACACTTACGAAAAGGATCCGATTTTTGCTGCGCAGAATTTGACGGATAGCGAGTTTACCATGTACGAACAGGTGGCCATGGCCTTGAATAGGGACATTCCCCGCCCTGACCTGGTGGTCTACCTGCAGGCCAGCGTACCTACCTTGCTAAACCGAATTAAGGGTCGTGGTCGCCCCATGGAAAAGACCATCGAGGGGTCATACCTCCAGTCCCTGATGGACCGGTATGATCAGTTCTTTTGGAATTATCCCTATGCTCCGGTGTTGATCATCAATACCGACAATATCGATTTTGTACATAACGAATCCCACCTACAGCTGGTGCTGAATGCTATCGCAGAATGCCCCAGGCAAACGACTTATTTTGTTCCAGAAGGTAAATAATGCAAGTCATCACTTCAATCGATGTTCTACGTAAAACCCTGAAGCCGTTGGCTCAGCAGGGCAAGACTATTGGTCTTGTGCCCACCATGGGCGCTCTGCACGACGGTCACGGAGCCTTGATCAAGGCTTCGGTCAAGGATTGCGACGTAACGGTTGTCAGTGTATTTTTGAATCCCATCCAGTTTGGCAAGAACGAGGACTTGGACAAGTATCCCAAGCGTCTCGAAGCTGACGCCAAGCTGGCCGAATCTATCGGTGCCGACTATGTGTTCGCACCCTCCGTTGCAGAAATGTATCCGGATGGCGATCCTTTGACCATGGTCCGCGACGAAACTTTGGAAAGCATGTATTGCGGTGCCTACCGTCCGGGCCATTTCCGTGGCGTGCTCACCGTGGTTTCCAAGCTGTTCCTGATTTCCGGTGCCCATCACGCCTACTTTGGCGAAAAGGATTATCAGCAGGTGTTCCTGATTGAACGCATGGTGAAGGATCTGAACTTCGATATCCAGATTCACCGCGTGAAGATTGTCCGTGAAGAATCCGGCTTGGCTCTTTCTAGCCGTAACGAATACCTGAGCGAAGAAGAAAAGGCTCGCGCACTGGGTATTAGCGGTGGCTTGAAGCAGGCTAAGGACGCTTTCGATGCTGGTGAACGTAGCGTTGCGAAGCTTCGTGACTTTGTCCTGAAGTCCATCTTGGCCGCTCGCGGTACCGTGCAGTTCGTAGAAGTGGTGAACCAGAAGACTCTGCAGAAGTTCTCTGCAGGAATGCTGGCTCCCGAAGATAAGGTTGTCATCCTGGTTGCTGCCTTCTTCGGCAAGACCCGCCTCATTGATAATATTGAATTGAATTAGTCAGGAATCCGGCTGCGCCGGTAACTCAAACTTTCAAAAAAAAGACCTCGGTTTTAACCGGGGTCTTTTTATGCATAATGGGAATGCACTAAGCCTAGACGTTTACTTCTCTGTTGCTGTAAATACGCCGTCCCATTCTTCGCCTTCGGTGACAGGGGGGTGCTGCTTGTAGGCAATGCAACGTTCGATGTACACGTGGGAGGGGGTGGTCTTGCTTCCCGGGTCGCGGTCTGGGTGGTGGGGCTCCAGTTCTAGACACATATTGAACATCTGCAGGGCGGTGTCCCATTTCATGGCTAGGTAATATTGGCGGGCTTCTTCCCAGAGCTTTACCAATTGCTGCAGTTGGCTTTCGTTTTCGCAACCGACGTGTTCCAGCAGTTCGAAAGTCTTTACAGGCTGACTCTTACCCACAACGCGGATTGTATCCAGCGAACGGTAGATGAATCTGGACTTGTCCAGCTGCTGTTCGGTATCTTCGCTGATTTGAATGTAGGCTCCGTACTGCTTGGCTGCACTTTCTAGACGGGCGGCCAGGTTCACGGCGTCACCCATCATGGTGTAGTTCTTACGCATGGTAGAACCCATATTGCCGGTAACGATGTCGCCGGAATTGATACCGATTCTCATGTGCATGTCATGGACGATCTTTGGCCACTTGTTTCCTTCGCTGGCCCATTTCTTACGGAGCATCTTCAGTTTGCGCTGCATGTCCACGGCTGTATCGCAGGCGCTCTGGGCGTGGTTTTCTAGAGGCATGGGCGCTCCGAAGAATGCGATAATGGCGTCACCTTCATACTTGTCCAGAGTGCCTTCGTTCTGAAGGAGCGTGTCGGTCATGGCGGTCAGGTATTCGTTCAGCAAATCAACTAGTTTTCGCGGGTCGCCAATCTTTTCGGAGAAGGTGGAGAAACTGGCGATGTCGGTAAAGTAGGCGGTAATGTTAGACTTTTCACCACCGAGGGTGGGCATAATTTCATTGTTCACCATGGCGTCGATCAGTGCCGGAGAGATGTACTGCTTGAACGCATCGTTGATGAATCGTTTTTCCTTGTTTTCGAAATAGAACTGCACCACCAGCGTGGTAATGTTGATGAGCAGCATGGTCGATAGAGGTCTCGATACACCGATGTAAAGCCCGTGGTCAAAGAAATTGTAGGCGACGTAGGTGTAGATAATCATTGACAGCAAGGAAATCGGCACAGAAATGTTGCTCTTGAAGCAAAGGCCGATTAACAGGCTGAATACGGCAAGAAGCAAGACGATAATCTGCTGCTTGTGTTCGCTGAGGGTAGTGACGTAGTCCCCATCCAGAATGTTCTTGATGATGGTGGCATGGATCAGCACGGCGGGATAGTTTTCTTCGTGGGGGCCGGACACAAAGTCGAATAGGGCCGCCGCGGCAGAACCCAGGATGAAAATTTTTCCCTGGTAAAGTGAGGGGTCGACACGGCCGTTGGATACGTCATAATAGGAAAGGTGCTGGAAGGTCCTCTGGCCCACTGTTGTTTTGTAATGGCCTTTGTAGTTGACCTGGTAACGGCCGAATTTGTCGATTGGAACTCGCTTGACGGGGCCGAAACGCATTTCTTCGCCGGGGGCGAGGTTCTTGATGGCCAGATTTTCTGTAAGCTTGATGTCGCGGATGACTTCGTCGGACAGGATTAGCTGATTGGATTTCCACTTTTTGGTAGACCTGTCATATCGGATGTCCATATCCATGGAAAGGTGAATGGACCTGTTTGCGGGAATCCGCTGAATGGAGTCCTGGAAGTACTGGATTGTCTTGACGATGTATCGGTTGATGATAATGTCGTCGCCTTCTTCGGGGTCGTTTAAAATGAATCGATTTCCGGAATTGTCTTCGTCGTCGAAACTCAGGGTCATGCCGTAGTTCAGGTTTACGGGGGCGTCTTCCTTGACCATGGCCAAGGTTTCTTCTGAGATGTTCAGCAGTTCCTGGGAAAGTCTTTCGTTCAGGTACTGGCCCTCAAAAATTTCGAAGGTCAGCTGGCCCTGGCTATCCTTGCGGGCCACAATCTTGGACGAAATGTCGATAAAGTCCTTGGCAGCCTTTTTCTGGAAATCTGCATCGGCTAGGGCGCTGTGCAACGCCAGGAACATGGGGTAGCTGAAGTTGGGGTAGGTGGTGTGGTATATACCTGCAGAATCGCGGTAGATGCCAAAGGGCTTGCCTAGGTCGATGTATTGCCCCATCTTGATCTGGACGTTTTCGGGTTTTTGACCGAATAGATGGAGGATGGTCATCAGCGACATGGTGGAGTAAACCATGCTGGTGTCGTCGGGATAGAGTTCCGGACTGGGGAAGCGGTACAGCATGGAGACTCGGCGAACAACGCCATCAAGGTCCGGATAGGCGTTCACGGATCCTAGCTTGGTTCCTGCCTGTGCCAGTTCCGGGAAAATATTGTCTAGCAGTTCCTTGGGTTCTACCTGGTCAATTTTGTCAATCTGGTCGTTGCGGAATACCGAACTATATCCAACTTCGTCGGCACGTTCCTTGGAACTGAGGGGGCGCCACTGGGATTCGTGCTTGTAGGATTTGGCGTCATCGAACATGTCGCATACGATGGAGTTGCCGCCAGCCTTGATGGCTGCGACCAGCATGGAATCGTAGTTGAAGAAAGCCCTGATGCTAGGCTTTAGGGAATCCCAGTTGCTTTTGGGGCTAATGTTTGATAGGAGGGTGTTTACCTGTCCTGCCTTCTTGGATCCAAAGTCTGCACTTTTTAGCAAGATATCAAAGCCGATGGCCGAAGCGCCGCCTTCGTTCAGGTGGCGGACCACGTTGGCGTGGATGGAACGGTCCCATTCGTTATAAGGGCCAAGCTTTGCCAGGGAGGGTTCGTCGATATCTACGATGATGATGTTGGGGTCAGAATTGTTTTCCAGGGAAATCTTGTCGTCTACCTGTTCATCTTCTTCGTCCTTGGTATTTGTAACGCCCTTGAAGAATAAATCGTAAAAAATATTTTCAAGGGATTCTGCACCGTTGCGGGTCATGCCCGTAATGTCGTTCTGGGTGCTTCCGAAAATAAGAATGATAAAAACAAAGAAGGCCGATATCAAAAGGCCCGAGGCGACCTTCTTGATTCTCTTGGAAATCTTGATTTGTTTTTGTTCGTTCCTTGAATTTTTCTCTTCCATAGAAATAAAGATAATAAGATGGAAAGGATTGACACTTTTGTGTCATGAAAAGTGAGTATATTTTAGCGGTAAAATTTGCGGAGGCATTTTTGGCTACACAAAGAAAAACTTCTGGCTCTAAGAGGGGTTCCAAGGGGAATAAAAAGGGAAAGTCTAGTTCGACTAATCCGGTCGATGATGGTCAGGGCTTTGGCCTAGTTCTTGGCGGTTGGTTTCTTTTTGCCATAGGCGTTCTGCTTCTTTTGGGTTGCGTAAGTTCTGTCTATAGCGGAACACACGGTAACTGGTTGGGCCCTTATCTAGGCAAGATGATTCCGGATGGGGTGACTTTGCTGTTTGGCAAGGTCTCTGTGCTTTTCTTTACGGTGTCCCTGATTCTGTGGGGGCTTGGTCTTGCCTTTTCGGGAATTCGGGGCCGTTTGATTCGCTATGGACTTGGCCTGACATTGATTTCCCTGGATCTGTCGTTCCTGCTTGCTCTTAAAAACTATGGCCTTGCCCAGGTTTCCGAAGACGTGCTCGCCTTGAGCGGTGGCATACTTGGACAATTTTTTACCCAGAATATCGCCATTCCGGTTTTTGGTGCTGAGTCCTGCATTGCGCCCTTGATTATTCTGGCTGTAACGTTCTTGCTGATCCTTGTGCTTTCTTTTGGACTTCGCCCGAGGCATTTTTATTTCATTGTGCAGGGTACGAAATGGATCCAGAATACTTTCAGGAAAAAGGAACCGCTGGAAGGTGAGGTGGTGGATGCGTCAGGTACCCAGAGCAACATTTCCATGAAAAGGTCGAGGGGCGCTGATTTGGACCGCGCCGTAGATGCCGGGGTTTTGCCCAAGGGCGCCTATATGGACGACAACACGGTTATGCTGCAACCCGATGAATTTAAGATTCGCAGGAAGGGGAAGGTTGTTCCCTTTAGCGGCCGCAACAACTGGCTGGGAACGATGGACGGCGTGGCTCCCGTGCCCGCAACGCCCACCCAGGAAAATCCTGTTGTTCGTAATCCGGTGGAAATTGCTCCGGAACCTCTGCCAGAACCGACCATGAATGTGGCTGGTGAATACAATATGGACGAAGATCCTGAAATTCGCCGACTTGAGGAATATCTGCGTGTCAATGGACGCAATATGAACGCCCTTGAAATCGTAGAGGTGAAGGACCGTATTGCCGCTCTGCGCAGGGCCCGCGAAGTGATTGCCTGGGAAAAGGAACATCGCGGCCGCATGCAGGTAAAGGGTGATGTCCGTCGTGAAGACGGAAAGCCTTCCATGGCTACAGAAGCTATTGTGGATGTTCCTGTTGCTGATCCCGAACCGACAAGAGTGGCGGGCGTTGCTGCCGAAGCGGATGATGCTGCTGAAAAAACTTTGACTCCGTCTTTTGATCCGGAATCGCTGCTTGGTGGTGATGGTGGACGTGATGAAACCTGCGCCCCTGTAGTTTATGGTGCTGACGATGGCGCCGAAGACGATGGCGAGGGCTTTGTTGCGTCTGAAGACTCCTTGGGTGGAACATTGAACGGTTGTAAGGCCGCCCCTATTCCGCAGCCGGATCCCACAGAAGTTTATGACGAATATAAGGTTCCTTCCATTGGCGATATTCTTAATGATCACGAGGCTCAGACTGCGGATTATACCGAAGAAGAGTTGAATGCCATTGGTAAGATGCTGGAAGAAAAACTGGAAAACTTCAAGGTGAAGGGACATGTTATCGGTTGCGAAACGGGCCCCATGATCACTCGTTTTGAAGTGGAACCTGGGCCGGGTGTAAAGGTAAGCCGCTTTACTGCGTTGCAGGAAGATTTGGCCATGCCCCTGCGAGTGACTTCTGTTCGTATTCTCGCTCCCATCCCCGGTAAGGCTGCAGTGGGTATTGAAATTCCCAATCGCAAGTTCCAGACTGTTTTCAGTAAGGATGTTTTTGAAAGCGAAAAATTCAAGCCGTCCCCCGAAAAGATTTTGGTGGCCTTGGGTAAGGATATTACTGGCGAGGCCTTTACCATGGATTTGGCCAAGGCTCCTCATTTGCTGATTGCCGGTCAGACCGGTTCCGGTAAGTCTGTTTGCATTAACGCCCTTATGGCCAGTATGCTCTTCAGTAAGACTCCCGACGAACTCCGCATGATTCTTGTGGACCCGAAGGCGGTGGAATTGAAGATGTACGAAAGCATTCCCCATTTGCTGGCTCCGGTGATTACCAAGCCCGAAATCGCCATTCAGGCATTGCAGTGGCTGTGCTATGAAATGGACCGTCGCACCGAAGTTCTTGCGACAGCCAAGGTTCGTAACATTGGCGGCTTCAATGCCAAGTACGAAGCGGGTGAGCTGCCCGATGATATTCCTGAACAGGACAAGGGTCATCGTATGCCGTTCATTGTCGTTATTATCGATGAAATGGCAGACCTTATGATGGTGGCTGGTAAGGAAATCGAAAAGTCTGTAGCCCGTTTGGCTGCAAAGGCCCGTGCCGTGGGTATCCACCTGGTGCTCGCAACCCAGCGTCCTTCCGTGAAGGTGATTACGGGTATTATCAAGGCGAACTTGCCTACCCGAATTAGCTTTAAGGTGGCATCCCAGATTGACGCCCGTACCGTAATGGATCACGCCGGCGCCGAAAAACTTCTGGGCCGCGGTGATATGCTGTTTAAAGCTGTGAATGATCCGGATCCCGTTCGCGTTCATGGCGCCTTCCTGAGTGACGAGGAAGCCGAAAAGCTGGCGGATGCCTGCTCTAACCAGAATGTGTTCTTCCCGCAGGTGGAATCCTTTGACGTTTCTGAAGGCGTCGATGGAGACGATGATGGGGAAGGCGGCAAGCAACTTGGCAAACTTGACCCGTTGCTCTTTGACGTTGCATGCTGGGCTATTGAAGTGAGCGGTCTTTCCACTTCTGCGGTGCAGCGACACTTTAGTGTTGGCTACAGCCGTGCCGGTAAAATTGTAGATCAGCTTTATGGCCTTGGCGTTTGCGGCCCCAGCAAGGGAAACTCCAAACCCCGTGCGATGCTAGTCGGTATGGACGAACTAATGCAAATGGAACGCTCAGGAACCTTTAGATAAATAGTTACAAAGTACGATTTATGAATTACGAGAAGACAAATGGCGAGCTTTGCTCGCAAAATAAGAGGGCGGCAAAGCCGCGAAAAAAAATCTCGTAATTCGTAACTCATAATTCATACCTCGAACCTCATACCTCGAACCTCATAATTATGCGTGAATATGCTCCTTCAAAAATCAATTTGTTTCTGGATGTCATCCGCAAACGCGAAGATGGCTACCATGATCTAGGTACCGTTTTTCAGACTGTCGATGCCGGCGATACATTGAACGCCGAACTTCGCAACGATGGCGAGATTGTCCTGACCTACAACAAACCCCAGGAATATCCGGTTCAGTCCGACTTGGTATTCAGGGCTGCCGTCGCTCTTAAAGCCTATGCGGTGGAACAGGCCGAAACCTCTGCAAAGGCTGCCGCAGAATCCCTGGGCGCCGACCTTTATCTAGAAAAGGTGATGCCCCTTGGGGCTGGCCTTGGCGGTGGTAGTGCCGATGCGGCTGCGGCCCTTCGTGTGCTGAATCGCCTGTGGAATCTGAACTATGCAGCCGAAGTTCTTGAAGGAATCGGTGCAAAACTTGGTGCCGATGTGCCTTTCCTGGTTCGGGGTGGAACCGCCTTTGCCGAAGGCATTGGTGAAAAGTTGACTTTTATCAACCCGCTGCAACTTTCCGAAGGGGAATACCTGTTGATCTGCACGCCCCTGGATGCTGTCCCTACCAAGGATGCTTACGCCGGGGTGGCAAAGTCTGGTCCGGCTCGTTGGGATTCTTACAAGGCCGAATTCCAGTCTGCCGCTGACGATAAGACTCTCGTCTCCCGTCTTTCCTCTTTCATCTCGTTCAACGCATTTGAAGGATCCGTGTTCCCTCTGCATCCCCTGGTTGCCGAAATGAAGGCTGAATTTAGCCGTCTGGGGGCCAAAACGACACTCATGTCTGGTTCCGGAGCCTCTGTTTTTGGCGTTTTTGCCTCAAAGGAACTGGCTGAAACCGCTGCGGGCGCCATGAAATCCATCTCTAGATATCAAAAAGTGACTCGCTTTTGGGTGCCGACCCTTTAAAAAGTTGTCATTAATACTATATTTGCGCCACCATTGGGATATCGTCAAGTGGTAAGACAACGGATTTTGATTCCGTTATTCGCTGGTTCGAGTCCAGCTATCCCAATGTTTTTTTTAATCATAAACTCGAATGGAGTAAATTATGGAACTCACTAAGCTCGTAGCAACCTCGAGAGTACAGGGCAAGAGCGCTGATAGCAAGCGTCTCCGCAAGGCCGGTCAGATTCCGGCTGTCTATTATGGTAAGGGTCAGGAAGCAGTGAATGTTAGCGTTAGCGCTATCGACGTTCGCAAGGTCCTCGCCCCGGGTAAGCGTTATACGCTTCTCGACCTCGTCATTGATGGCAAGGAAGGCAACGCCGCTGTAGTTTACAACTATCAGAAGGATCCTCTGACTCAGGAAATCATCCACATCGACTTCCTGAAGATCGACGAAACCACCAAGGTTAAGGTTCGCGTTCCCGTTAAGCTGAACGGCCTTCCGGTTGGTGTTAAGACCCAGGGTGGTACCTTTGCTCAGCAGAATCGCTACATCCAGCTGGCTGCTGTTCCCACCAAGATCCCCACTCTGATCGAAATGGATATCTCCAACTATCCGGCTCCCACTACCTTCTACGCCAAGGATCTTCCGCTGACTGAAGGTGTGGAACTGGCTTGCACTCCGCGCGTCGTGATTTTCAACATCACCGCTAAGCGTGGCGCAAAGACTGAAGAAGCTCAGGGCTAATCCCTAGTTTCTACGGTTCTTTACCGAGATTAAAGACGCTCAAGTGAACTTCGGTTCCTTGGGCGTTTTTTTGTAATCAGGTGAAAACTTCCTGGCCTTATTTTTATATTTGAGTCGGATATAAAAAGTCTGACTTTTAAGAAAGGAGAATGAAATGAAAAAGTTTTTTGCTGTTCTGGCTACTGTAGCCTCTGCACTTATGATTTGTGCCTGCGCAAGCAGCGAATCCAAGCCTGATTATGATTCTACCCGTGCTAACGCTCAGTCTGCATATCAGGAATTGGATAACGACGCTGAATAATTATGAAGCAAATCCTGCTTTTGCCGCTGGCCCTGTGGCTTGTCTCCTGTTCCCTTTCGTCTGACGCAAAGACTTCTGCCTCGGATGTTTCCGCGGTCCGAAATTCCGCAAATGCCGCCTACTCCGATTTAGGTCAGACGTCGGGGCAGCCTTCGGCCCAAACTGCGAATCCGTCTGTAAATCCGTCTGCGAATCCGTCTGCAAATCAGGGGCAGGCCGCAATAAACGCACAGTCATCTGGAACGTGCCCTGATGACACGGACCTTCGTGGCGAGGGCATTGACGCCGATTACAATCAGGCTGTGGTTTTGGCTCAGAAGGCCATTGCCGCCCAGATCCAGTCGACAGTATCTGCCGCAACTCACACCAAGGTGTCTTCTACTGAAGATGCTGATGGTCACGAAATCATCAAGTCCAGTTTTGATATGGAGACCAAGGTCCTGGCTCATCTTGAAAATGCCCAGGATGCCAAGGTTGTCTTGAAGCAGCCGCACAATGGTAAGGTGAAGGTCGTTGCCTGCATGTCCCGAAACGATGCCATGAAACCCTTCCGCTTCAAGGCCGGCGTTCTTCAGGATTCCCTCCACTTGTATGCCAAGACTTATGAGGGTGCATCGCATCCCCTTCAGAAAAACAAGACTTACAAGTTGGGCCGTCAGGTGTATATCCGTTATGTAGCCAATCGGGAAATCCTCCGTAGTTTCGGGATGGTTGACGAAGCATCCTCTGCTGCCACCGATGCCGATTACGCCTACATGCACAATGATTTTTCCCAATTCCTTTCCACCTATGCCATGTACTTTGAGGCTCCCGAGAACGATGTGGAACGTTCCATTTTCTCGGTGGTTTCGCAGAACTTTAGCGTGGTCAGTGGACAGTGCAAGGGCGGCCTTGTCCTGAAGGCTGGCGTTCTTGACCAGAATTGTAAGGAAGGTAGCTTGGGTATCAAGTGCTCTGCGACTTTGACCCTTACCGGTTCTTCTTGTGAAGGTGAACGTTATTTTGAACTGCATGCCAGTGCTGCCGGTACCGGCAAGTACGATGAAGCCGAGGCCATGGATCGCCTGAACAAGAATATCGGCAAGGCTGAATGGTTTGCGGATTGGCGTCGCGAACTGAACCGCTGGAGAATGAAGTGAAATTAAAAAAATCATTGATTTTAGCTTTGTGCATCGTGTCTTTGGCTTTTGCCAAGTTCGCTCCCCAGCCCTCTGCGAATCCCTCTGCCAAATATGCCCCAGACGATGAATATGTGGAAGAGCCTGATGTACCGCCATCGGTAAGGCTGAAAATTCCTTCGGCCATTGCAGATTCCTTGCCCTGGTTTGCTGTACGCGAAGTGAGTGTCGCCAATACTCCTTTTACCAAGATGCACCTGACTAAGCTCGCCCAGAATAACGACCGTGTGGCCCTGGTCTACTTTGCCACCTGGTGTATTCCCTGCCGCGTGGGAGTCAAAAATCTGGCCGCCGCCGAAGCCCTGTTGACCCAGAACAAGACCGAAGTTGTTCTTGTGAATATCGGTGAAACTGATGAAAAGGCTATTGCACGTTGGGTCGAAAAGTTGGGTGCTAGTCGATTTAAGGTCGTTGTGGACCCCTTCAAACGTATGACCGAGAATTTCGGCATCACCCGTTCCGGTGAAGAGATGTCTTTGCCCAAGACTCTGGTGGTGGATTCCAAGGTCAAACCGGTGAAACTCATTGGCAAGGAAGGCGGCGACTGGCCCCAGGTCCTTTGGACAAAGTAAATTAAAAGTTTGAGGTTAACATGTATCTGATTGTCGGTCTCGGAAATCCTGGAACTCAGTATTCTAACACCCACCACAATGCCGGTTTTATGGCTGTCGAAAAATTGGCTACTTCCGGTGACTGGAAATCTGAACACAAGGCACTGACCCAGAAGGTGGTTGTCGGTGGGCAGGAATGTCTGCTGGCCAAACCTCAGACCTATATGAATTTGTCTGGCGAGTCCGTTCAGGCTCTTATGACTTGGTATAAAATCAAGCCGGAACAGCTACTTGTTTTTAGTGATGATATTAATCTCGATGTGGGTCGCATCCGTTGCCGTGCCAACGGCAGTCATGGCGGTCAGAATGGCCTTCGTAATATCATCGAGAAAATTGGTGACAAGTTCCCCCGCATCCGCTTTGGTGTGGGTAAGTGCCCTCCCAAGTTTGACCTTTCCAACTGGGTCTTGGCGAAGTTTCCGCCCGAAGACCGCCCCGCTTTCGACGAGGCTCTCGAAAAAGTCAAACCTCTGGTGGAATGCTACTTCAAGTTCGGCATTGAAAAGTGCATGGAACGCTATAACGGCAAGTAATTCCTTTTGACGTGTCGCTCGGTTTTTTCTATCTTATCTTTGCAAAATAGAATGAGGTTCATTTATGAAAATTTTGCCTGAAGCTTTAACGTTTGATGACGTTCTTCTCGTTCCCGCAGCTTCCTCCGTTTTGCCGTCCCAGACAGACGTGAGCACTCAGCTTGCTCCGAACATTAAGCTCAACATCCCTGTGATCAGTGCTGCTATGGATACCGTTACTACGGCTCCCCTGGCAATCTCCATTGCTCTTCAGGGTGGTCTTGGCATTATTCACAAGAACATGAGCATCGAAGAACAGGCCGAAGAAGTTCGCAAGGTCAAGCGCTGGCAGTCCGGTATCGTTAGCAATCCGGTGACCCTGGAAGCTGACCAGCCGGTTTCCGCTGCATTCGAAATGCGCGCTGCCCATAAGATTAGCGGTTTCCCCATTCTCAAGAATGGCAAGCTGGTGGGTATGCTCACTAGCCGCGACCTCCGCACTATCTCCGACTACAATGTGAAGATTGAAAAGGTGATGACCAAGAATCTGGTCACCGCAAGCCCGAAGATCAGCCTTGCCAAGGCTAAGGAACTCCTGGCCGAAAAGCGTATCGAAAAGCTCCCGCTGGTGGACAATGCAGGCAACCTCAAGGGCCTCATCACCATGACCGACATTCTGAAGCGCGAAAACAACCCCTCCGCAAGCCTGGACAAGAATGGCCAGTTGCTGGTGGGTGCTGCTGTCGGTACTTCTGCAAATACTCTGGAACGCGTTGCAGCCCTCGTTGACGCTGGCGTCGACCTGTTGGTGATCGACACCGCTCACGGCCACCACATCGGTGTCCGCAACATGGTGAAGACCGTCCGCAAGAAGTATCCGAAGCTCACCATCTGCGGTGGTAACGTTTGCACTCCGGAAGCTGTTACTGAACTTGCCAAGTGCGGTGCCAACATCGTCAAGGTGGGTATCGGTCCTGGCTCCATCTGTACCACCCGTATCGTGGCTGGCGTAGGTTACCCCCAGTTCTCCGCTGTTGTGGAATGCGGCAAGGCTGCACGCAAGGCTGGCGTCAAGATTATCGCTGACGGTGGTCTCAAGTTCTCTGGCGACATCGTGAAGGCTCTGGCCGCTGGCGGTCACGCCGTGATGATCGGTTCCATGTTCGCAGGTACCGAAGAAGCTCCGGGCGAAGTCATTCTCGCTGATGGCCGTAGCTTCAAGAGCTACCGCGGTATGGGCTCTCTGGGCGCCATGGCTGCAGGTTCTGCAGACCGTTACTTCCAGGGTGGCATCAAGGAACCCCGCAAGTTCGTTCCGGAAGGCATCGAAGGCCGCGTTCCTTACAAGGGACCGCTCCGCGATACCATTTACCAGATCATCGGTGGTATCCACTCCGCTATGGGTTACGCAGGTGCTGCAAACCTGAAGGAACTCTACGACAAGGCTACCTTCGTCCGTATCACTGGTGCAGGTCTCCGCGAATCTCATCCCCACGATGTGACCATCACCAAGGAAGCCCCGAATTACAGATCCGAAGGTTAATTTGGCCGCGGACTTTGGCCGCTCGCTAACCATTTGAAAATCCCGTTGCAGTTTTTAGCTGTAGCGGGATTTTTGTTTAGAAAGACTCTGTTTTGTTTGATGGGAAATTTTTTTATTATATTCAGAATAACGTATGAGGATTGGGTGAAAAGAATTTCTTTGTTTGGTATTGCGGCTTGTTTTGCCTTAGGGTTAGTCGCATGTGGTGATGATGGAAACAGCACAAACGCAGCTAATGAGGTGTCTAGTTCCTCGGAATCTATTACTTTGGAATCAAGTTCCTCAGACGAAATCACCAGTGGTTCCGCAAGCGGTAACACTACAAAGATTGCTTACACTCTCAAACCCTTTAAAGGTCCGCTGCCCAATCCTCATAAGGGCTTTACGCTCCTTACCGAAGGTGCCTGGAATTTCGTTCCCGAATTCAGGTACGGTCCCGATAAAAATGGCGCATGGGATTTGATTACCTACGGTTCCGGATATCAGCGTTGGGACAAGTTGAATCCCGGCAAGGGAGTTTACGATTGGTCCGAACTTGAAGATTTGCTGAACGTACTTCAGGAACATGGTCTGGGTTACGCTTTGCGAGTGTTCCCTTACTCTCCCTGGTACATCACGGGTAACGATACGCCCACAAGTGAATACGACTGGACTCCTGACTGGGTTTACGAAGAGGGAGCCAAGAAGGATTACGCCATCTTTCAGGATAATGGTGCCCGCGCCCAAGTTCCCAGATGGGATGATCCTGTCTACCTGAAGGCCGCCAAGGATTTCGCTACGGCTATGGCAGAAAAGTATGATGGGGATCCCCGCCTTGAATACATTGATGTCCGTACCTTTGGTGAATGGGGCGAATGGCACGTTTCCCATCTGGATGGTAGCGATATGCCGCCCTTAAAGGTTCAGAAGGAATTGCTGGACCATTACGCTTCTGTATTCAAGAAGACTTTGCTTGCCTTGCCTTCTGATGCCTATGGCGAAATTTACACCTATGCGTTAAGCCTTGGGATTACCAAGCGTGACGACGGCTTTATTGGAATTCCCGGTACTGCAGATTCCTTGGTGCGTGCCTACGAGGCAGGGCTTCCGACTATTGCAGAAAATATTGGCAGCTACGAAAGAATGCTGACCTTTGACGATCGTGAGTACAAAAAGTGGACTCCGGAACGTTGGGTTCACGAAATTACCACAGCTCATTTGACCTACTATGTGCTGGAACAGGAAAGCGATTGCGGATTTAAAATCTACAGTGAACACAAGGACTTGGCAGATTCCCTGACCCATGTGATCGGTTACAATTTCATGGTGCAGCAGGCTGAACTTCTGACGGTTACGGGTGACAAGGAAACTACAAATACATTGAATATCACCGTAAAGAACACGGGCATTGCTCCCTGCTTCTTTGATATTTATATGGTGGCAGAATTGGTCAACGGCGAAGGCGAAGTTCTTGAACAGCTGGGTAAAACCATCAAGGTTTCCAAGGGTACTTTCAAGGACGAAATGGTTCGTGATTTTACTTTTGCTAACTCAGTTCCTGCAAGGCAGACCAATGTGGCGGCGCTGCCGGGAGTATCTGTGGCTCTTTCTATCTACGAAAGTGAAGAGGCTTTCAAAAGCGGAAAGAATCCTACCGTACGTTTCGATAACGACGGCCTGCAGGCAAACAATAAGCTGTTGCTGAAACCGTAATTTTGACGAGATGAAATTAGCCTGCACGAGTCTTCGTGGCAGGCTTTTTTTATAGGTTGATTTTGTCGGCTGTTCCTAGGTGTTGACGCCTTCTCCGGAACTGCGCAAATCTCGCATGGCCTGGCTTGCCATGTCATGAACTTCCTTTTGGCGAGGGAACTTGTGGTAGGGGAGAATTCCGATTTCCACGTTCTCTGGTTTGGGGTAGTTTTGAATATACTGGACGTTGGAGAGGAATACGATTTTTTCGAAGGTGCCCGCGCGGTTTTCAGAGCTCGCGCGGTTTTCAGAGCTCGCGCGACATTCTGACGTACCGAACTTCTCCAGGACGTGGTCCATGGCCCTGTAAATCATCTGAAATTCCTTGGTGTTAAAGTCCGACGTAGTGTAGGTGTCCACGATTTTCCCGCCAACGCCATCCTTGGAATCGGTGGCGAAGGTTTCGGCAATGTAGGCCCCGCCGCCGGCCCGTTCCTTGTGGCCGTAATCGCAGCTGCCGCCTACCCAGACGTATAAAGTGTCTTTTTCGAATTTCATTTTATGGTGCGAAAGATAAATAAATTGAATGTTTGTGCTATCTTTGAATACATGAGGTTAGTGAGATTCGTTCTTTTTTGCTTATTGATAATCGGGTTGCCTTGTCTGGCTTCAGCCAAGTATGTGGCGGTGCTTGAGACTGTCTGCAATGACTCCACGGTCATGCCCTTTCAAGAAAGGCAGTTCATCACTAACGTGTTGCGTGCCGGGGCTGTTAAGGCCTTGCCTGCGGATTTCGGATTTACCATTATGACTCGGGATAATATCAATGCCATGTTGCCTCCCGATATGTCTATCGAGGATTGCGAGGGTAGCTGTCTGGTTGAAACGGGGCGCAACATTTCTGCCGACTATGTAGCTCAGGCTCGCGTAGGTCTCTATGGTGAAAAGTTCACCCTGACAGTTGAATTGTACGAAACGATTTCTAGTAAACTGGTTTCCAGCTTTACTGGCCGCGGTGTCGATGCCGAGGAACTGCTTGGAATTGTAGAGTCTCGAGCCCACGAATTTTTTTTGATTTGCCGTGGTAATGAACCATCTCCTTATCCGTTAGACGCACCCGTCGACGAATCCCCTAAACCCGTCGATGAATCCACTAATATAGCGCCCCCGGATTCCGCACCCGAAACGGTTGAGGATTCCGAACCCAAGATTCTCGTTCCCCGTCTGTACACTTATGCCGAGGATTCCTCCATGGTGGCCCAGAAGGCCGCTCAGGAAAAGGCTAGTGCCGCAAGGAAGGTGGCACCTGCCATGGCTGAATCCAATGTGCGAACCACCTTGATTGTCGTTTCGGCGGTAACCACCGTGATTGGTGTCGTGGGGGCATTTTTTGCCGACTATTACGCTGCCGATGCTTACGACGAGATTCCCGATAACAAGTACCAATATCGAGACAACTTGAACGACATCCGTCTGGCACAGAACCTGCGTACGGTGGGAATCATCATGGGTGCCGTTGGCGCTGTTGGCTTGGGTTTCAGTATTTTCTTTTAGGCGGTAAAGATGAACGTTAGATTTTTTGTTTTGTGCTGCCTACTTGTTTTGCCTTTTGTCGCCTGCACGGATTATGTGGGTGATTATGAAGATTTGTACGGCCACCTGGAAAACGAGTCGTCCTCTAGCTTCGATAAAAAAAGCTTTGTGGCCGAGGGGTACAGTAGTTCCAGTTCCAGCTACAGGTATAGCTCTGGAGCGAGCAGTTCTTCCTGGTACAGCAGTTCCTCCTGGAGGTATTCTCAGGAGTCATCCGTAAGTTCCTCTTCTAGTATTTCCATACCTTCGTCCTCCAGTTTCGTTTCTGGGTTCAAGGGCTCCTATGGAGTCATGGTGGATTCTCGAGACGACAAGGTTTATAGGACCGTTTCTATTGGCGACCAAGAGTGGATGGCCGAAAATTTAAGGTATACCGGGGTGGAGCACGAGTGCCGTGATGATAAACCGTCAAATTGCGATATTTATGGGGCTTACTATTGGACAACTTCTGTACAAATTTATAAGGTATGCCCGGAAGGGTGGAATGTGCCTACTTTGGGGCAGTGGGAACTTTTGGTGAATTATGCCAAGGCGAAGAAAGGTTCAATCTATTATGATGACGCCCTGAAGAGTGATACGTTGTGGTCTTTGAAACGGCAGGCCGACGTATATAATTCCCTGGGATTTGCCGCTCTCCCGTTGGGGATGGCTGATGATTGGGGTTCCCCGATGGGTATGAAAGCTCATTTTTGGACATCTTCGGCTGTTGGAACCTACGATTTAGATGATATGGATGTCTGGATCTATACCATCGAAAATACGGTTGAAGCCATGCTTTACCGGACCAAGGATATTAGGATGCCGGTTCGTTGCATTAAGAATGATATGCGGATGGGGCAAATGTTAGACGAACGAGACAGCACCATATATAAGACCGTAAAGATAGGAAGTCAAACTTGGATGGCCGAGAATCTGAATTACGAAGATCCCGATGGGGAAAGCTACTGCCGTGATTTCAACCTTGATTCTTGCCTCGTGTATGGTCGTCTATATAGCTGGAATGCTGCCCAGAAAGCCTGCCCGACAGGCTGGCGTCTTCCCGAGAAAATGGATTTTGAATCTCTTCTCGATACCGTCAAGGCTCATGCTGGCGATTTCGGGGTAGGCGAGGGTTTGATGGCTGTTGGCAAGTGGGGACGTCTGAATGCCCGTGATTTCTACGGCTTTAACGCCATACCCGCTGGGTTCCGTAGGCACGACATTTTCAGTAAGACGGATTATGCCCTGTTCTGGGGTTCTACGAATTCTGTTGCCGACGACGGAGAGACCAGTGCCCACGTTGGCCTGTATCTGAGCAATCAAAACAAGGACGTGAATTTGGATCCGTTTGCAGATGACCTGTATGAAGCCAGTGTCCGCTGCATAATGGAATAACTGTTTTTTGTCAAAAAATCCATAAGTATTTGTTTGTGGAGGGGTGATTGAGGCTGGCGAAATTATAAAATTCGTTACGTTTCTGTATAAAATGAAAACCCCAGCTATGCTGGGGTGTTCAAGTAAAGCCTTCTGGCGATCATGAAAAAAGAAATCCATTGGCTAAATTGATGGTGCAGTCTGCCAACTGCATCACAATAAAACCAAAGGATTAATATGAATAATAGAAATACAACTGCACATACAACGTGGAATTGCAAATATCACATTGTGTTTGCCCCAAAATTTAGAAGGAAGGTTTTCTACGGGGAACAGTTAGGCCTATTCGGAAAGAAATAACCCGTTTACGGGTAGCCGGGTAAGGACCATCGCAGGTGGCAGACTGTGTACGCGTGTTAGCGCGTGCCGTAACATAGGGCTTTGCCCGTCTATGAAGAACCACCGGCCGGTGGGTTCCTTTTTTCTGGTTAGATTTTTTATATTTGCGTCAACCAAAATATAGGGGTTAAAATATGAAAATCAAATTGTTCTGCTGCATGGCCGCTGTGGCCATGGCATTTACTGGCTGTGCCAAGAAACCCACATTCTTCGTTGATCCGGAATGGACCGAAAAGCCCACATCCGTAACCGTTGAATTCACCAAGCCCATGGTCGAAAATCAGGATGACGTGAAGGATGACCTGGAAGAATACGCCGACAATTTCAGCGCCTGGTTCAAGGCTGAATTGACCAAGGATCTGAATCTGGTGACCAAGAATTCCGTGGCTTTCGACGTTGTTGAAGTGAATGCAAGTGACCTGGTCCACGAAAAGGATAGCATCCAGACTGTGGAATTCAACATGATGAAGCCCATGGCCATGGATGGCGAAGGTTATTACCTGGTGCTTTCTAATGTGAACTTCAGCCGTCGCGAAGATTCCTACGAAAACATGGCATACAGCCAGAATGTCGCACAAAATGGTTACGGTGCTCCTGCTAACAACAGCATGGCAACCGCAGGCCCCACCATCGCGGATAACGGTCTGTGGCTTTACGCTGACTACGCTTATTATAGCGCCAAGACTGGTAACCGTGTCGCCTTTGGACATTGGAATATCAAGAGCAAGTTTGCCTACGCCATGACCAGGGGTGATTGGGAAAAATGCGTGTTGGCTCTCGTGAAAAAGACTCTTGCAAGAACTCCAATCTTGAAAAATAAATAGAATTCGCTGTGCGATTTTAGAACCACATGCGTTATTGAAAAAGACTTGTTCTGTATTGAACAAGTCTTTTCCTTACTTTGCGGCGGGATAAGTTAGCGGCGTGTTTTCAAGGATTTCTTCTATAGAAGTCTGGATTAATCGTTTCCAGCTGTCGCGCCCTAAGTTGCGGACATATTCTTCGTTGGTGTTGAATTCGCCGTAGCCAAGGATCTTTTGGGTTCTCGTGTCGTAGAAGGCGTATCGGCCTGACATGGATATGAAGTAATTGGTGGACGATGTTGTTGGGGTGCCCGCCGCTATATTATGGGTATAGTACGAGGTCCTTTGAGTTCGTCCAAACCAGAGATTGTTCAGAACGACGTAGATTTCGGCGTCGCTGTTAAATGTCTTGGGCTTGCCGACCGTGACGGGATTTTTCCCTAAGGTCACTTTTTCTTCTAGCATTTCTTCCTTAGAAATTCTTTCGGCAGTGAAGTCAACATGGTTGGAATAGAACTTCACATTTTCTTCGAGCTGCCTTGCAAACCATACCGTGAAGTTTTCATCTTCCACAAGGACATCATCTAGATCCTCTTGATTTTCTACAACTCCGGTAGAAAAAATAAATTTTGCTTTTGCCGGTTTATTGGTCCATTGGGAATCAACAAAAAAACGGGGGCTGGAACAGCCAACGAATAAAAATGCAGCTATGGCTGCACCCAGTAAAATCTTTAAGTTCATCTTCTTAACCCTTAAAAATGAAGCTCACATGAGCGGCGAGAAAGGTAGTAAATGCTTATGCATGTGAAGGTTGGGACAGATTTACATTAGCAATGATTTTGTCATTTGCTCTATGTAAGGGATGTTCAGGGGAAGATCCGTCGTCTCGGTGGTGGTGATAAAGTTTATTCCTGGAATGTAGCCAGCGGCAGCGTAGCTTCGTTGTTTTTCTATAGCGTTTCTGGCGTAATTGGGATTGTCCATCATGCCAAAATGTTCCCAGATGAATTCCTGACGGGTGCGCTTGTTTAAGCAGGTGAAGTCGGGATAGAATGTGACTGCCTTGCTTTGCATGAGGTCGGCGTCTTGATTGAGGGTGCGTCGGCGAATGTTGTTCGTCGGTGTTTCGGCGGTTATGCTTGACGTATCCCCGATGATTAATTCCAGCGGGGCTTCGTAACGAAACGGAATGTTGTGGCGGGCGAGGCATTCGGCGATAATCACCTCAGATTTGGAACGGACCCGTAATCCGCTATTAGTGAAATGTTCTGGAGTATCCTTTGCGAAAAATTTTCCACTGTATGGCTTGGCTTGCCATTGCGCTGCAAATTCCTCGTCGGTTAAGAGCAAAGGCGTTACGAATCTCCTTTTGGCTTCCGTAAGGTTTGTATGAACCGCAATGATGTCTTCGGGATGAAAATCCTTTAGGAATCGGGCTAGCGCCTTTTGTTGCCTTTCAATAATACGGTTGCATTTTTCGAGGTACTCTTTTTGCGCAAGTGATGAAATCAGCTTGGAGTCAGACTTTGGAATGTATTTTCCGTTAGTATCTCCTTTCGTTGTGATGTGATAGTATTGAGGAGTGCCCTTGTTGATGGCGATGCGTAAGGATCCTTGCTGTTTTTTGGCCTTGCTTCGGAAAATTCGCTGAGAAAGAGCGGATAGTTGAACAACGACATCTTCCAGGATGTTGCGAATTTGGGTAATTGGTGTTTTGATAAGATGATTTTGCATTTTTTACCTATAAATTGGAATGTAATTGGTGTATTATGGGTATAATTTGGGTCGGAACCTGGTTATTTGTAAAGATGTTTTTTTGAATTACCTATAACAGACTTGAATACTGGTTTTGTTATAGGTAGTGTAGGGCTTTTTTTCCAGATTTGGTTAAATTTTGTGTTAATTTGTTTATAATTTTACCTATAAGAATTGAAAAGGATCATTTTTTATGGGTATAAATTCTGTTTAGTATCTTTTTTTTCGTTGTAGCGAACCTCCAGAAACAAAAAAAAGGATCCACCCCGAGGGGCGAATCCTTAATAAATTATGTGTACTGCGCTTTTTAGAGGGGGCGACCCATGCAGGCTCTTTGTCCCGCGTAAACATGCAGGTGAGGCGAGCTGCTTGCGAAGGTCTGCGGCATTAATCGCGGCGCTTCCTCGTGCAGGCTCACTTTGCAAGCTTTTGACGCCTTTGGCGTCCGCTGCTGCGTTCGGTCATGCCGACAAATTTGCTTGTCGGCGCGACTCTCACTTTGCAAGCTTCTCAGTTGCAGCAGCGACGCTGAGCAGGTCGGCTTCCTGGAAGGGCTTGCCGATCCACTGCAGGCCAACGGGCAGGCCGCCAGCCATACCGCAAGGAACGCTTACGCCGGGGAGACCGGCCAGGTTCAGGCTAACGGTGTAGATGTCGCTCAAGTAAACGGCCATGGGGTCGCTTTCGTTCATGCCACACTTCAGCGGGAGACCCGGCATGGTGGGGCTGGCGATTACGTCGCATTCTTCGAAAGCCTTGTTGAAGTCGTCGGTAATGAGGCGACGGACCTTCTGAGCCTGAACGTAGTAGGCATCGTAGAAGCCTGCGGAAAGCACATAGCTACCCAGGAGGATACGGCGCTGCACTTCCTTACCGAAAGCTTCGCTGCGGCTCATGGAGTACAGGTCGATCAGCTTGCGGGCGTCCTTGCTGCGGTAACCGTAGCGAACGCCGTCGTAGCGGGAAAGGTTGGAGCTAGCTTCTGCAGTTGCAATGATGTAGTAACTGGAAACTGCGTTGCCGATGTTGGGGAGGCTTACTTCCTTGATGGTGGCACCTTCGGCTTCCAGCTTCTTCAGCATGGCTTCGATGGCTGCCTTGCATTCAGGATCAAGACCTTCGGCGAAGTATTCCTTAGGAACGCCAATGACCTTGCCTTTCACGCCAGCGTCCAGCTTTGCAGTAAAGTCTTCTGCGGGGCGGGTGCTGGTGGTGTTGTCATGGGGGTCAACGCCAACAATAGCGTTCATCAAGATTGCAGCGTCCTTGACGGTAGAACCGAAGGGGCCGATCTGGTCCAGGGAGCTGGCGTAGGCCAACAGACCGTAACGGGAAACGCGGCCGTAGGTGGGCTTCAGACCCACGACGCCAGTGCAGGCGGCGGGCTGACGGATAGATCCACCAGTGTCGGAACCAAGTGCGCAGGCGACGGTACCGCTGGCAACAGCTACGGCAGAACCACCGGAGGAACCACCCGGAACGCGGGTTTCATCCAGAGGGTTCTTAACAGGACCGAAATAAGAGGTTTCATTGGAAGAACCCATGGCGAATTCGTCCATGTTGGTCTTACCGATGATGATGGCGCCTGCAGCTTCCAGCTTTTCGACAGCGGTAGCGGTGTAGGGGGCCACGAAATTTTCAAGAATTTTGGAAGCGGCGGTGGTGCGGGTTCCGACCAGGCACATATTGTCCTTGATGGCGACGGGGATGCCGTCAAGAGCGCCCAGGGTCTTGCCTTCGGCGCGACGCTTGTCGGATTCAGCAGCCTTTTCCAAAGCACGTTCGTTGAGAACGGAAATGTAGGCGTTCAAATTCTTAGTAGCTTCGACCTTAGCCAGAGCTTCTTCAGTGAGCTTCACAGAAGTTGTGGCGCCGCTAGCCAATTGAGCTTGCAATTCTTCAATAGTAATCATTACCTTTCTCCGGACCATTTCATAATGTAGATGCCGACAACCATGCCGATGATGCTGGCGAAGTTAATCTTGAAGCCAACGCCAAAGGCAATCTTGATCATGTACAAGTCAAGAACCACGGGTTCCGGCTTGTCGGGAAAACCGATATTAAAGGGAAAAGCTGTAACAAACACGTTGTGAACGATATTGTTGTAACCACCCGCATTCATCAATTCACCGAGTTGACCGAACAGCACTCCCAGGCATTCTCCCAGGACACCGCCGATAATCAAGCCCAGTACAATAAAAAGCACGAGACGTGCAAATGTATTCTTATGACTCATGAGCTCAAATATAAAAAAAGGGGAGAGATAAGGGCAGCGAACAATGAAGAGTGAACAGTGAATAATTACGAATTACAAGATATGATATAACGTTAGGCGTCGTTGGCACGATAAAAAAACTCCCATCTACCTACTGTCTACGGTCTACTGTCTACTGTCTACTTCCTACTTCCTACTACTCAATCGACCAGTCAATGGGCTCCAGCCCTTTACTTTGCAGGTAGGCGTTTGCCTTGCTGAAGTGCTTACAACCAAAGAAACCGCGGTAGGCCGAAAGGGGGCTGGGGTGGGGTGCGGTCAAGATCAGATGCCCGCGGCCGGGAGCCACCAACTCCTGCTTCTTGATGGCGAAACTGCCCCACAAAAGGAACACCAGGTTTTCGCGGGTGGCCGAAAGCCTCTTGATGATGGTGTCAGTAAATTGCTGCCAACCGATTCCCGCGTGGCTTGCGGCCTGGTGGGCGCGAACTGTCAGGGATGCATTCAAAAGCAAGATCCCCTGCTGAGCCCAGGATTCCAGATTGCCATGGGGCGGCGGGTTGATTCCCAGGTCGTCGTGCAGTTCCTTGAAAATGTTGATCAGCGAAGGGGGCGGCTCGATTCCCATGGGTACAGAAAAGCAGAGGCCATGGGCCTGACCCGGGTTGTGGTACGGGTCCTGTCCGATGATAACGGCCTTGACCTTGTCTACAGGGCAGAAGTCCAGCGCTGCGAAAATTTTAGAGGCCGGCGGATACACCACATGCTGTTTGGCGCGTTCGTCTAAAAGCGTATTCTTAATTTGTTTGAAATAGTCCTGCTCAAATTGGTCGCTGAGCAGGTTCAGCCAGGATTCTTCGAGTTTTACAGCCATAACTACTTGTGGAAATTAACGTTAAACCAGCCGGTCTTTCCGTCTGAGGATTTTGCGATGCCGCAGGCGACGGAACTGTACTTGGTACTGCTCATGTTGAGATAATGACCGATGTAGGAGTAGTCTTCCGATTTGTTGGGGTCGCGCTGGCCGCTTTCCACCAACTTCTTTTCGTTCCACATCATTTCTAGGTAGTAGTCCACGATTTTCTCTTCGGTTCCCATCCAGGAAAGTGAGATGTTGGGGCCGGAGTTCTGGGCAAATTCACCGCAGTCCCCGAAATGACCATGGGCCGAGTTTGCCTTAAGGTCGGCTGCGGCCTGTTCTTCGACACAAGTCTGCTTTGCTTCGGGGGCAAGAACTAGGGACGTCAGACCTTCTGAGGTGCGGTACTTGTTAATTACGTCTAGGCAGTAACTGCGCCAATCCGATGCTTCTGCAGTTTCACTGCTTGCCGGCGTGGAGGCCTGGCTGCTGGAGGAATTGCTTGTCAAGGATTCGCTGCTTGCCGGAACGGTCGTTGACTCGCTGCTTGCCGGGGTTGCGGAAGATCCGTTGTTGGATGAACTGCTTGCGCTAATATTTCCGTCTTCTTTTGGGGAACTGGAGGATGTTTCCGCAGACTGATAATTAGAACAGGATGAGGTTTCGTCTTGGACAGAAACGCTGGAGGAATCGTCACCGCAGGCAACGAACATCAATGCTGCAGAAACTGTAAAGATAGGGAAAAGCTTGAACATACAAGAAAAAATAATATAAGAACGCCGGAATGTCACAACAAACCTTCTCGCCGTGGGTCGTTCTGAACTTGTTTCAGAATCCCATGGCCGCACGAGACCCTGTGCTCCCTCTGGGTGACATTAGGCGTCATCGGCGCGATAATAAAAACTCATATCTGATATCTCATATCTTGTATCTGATACCTAGCCATGAAAACATGGAAATGTTTTGTATAAAATGTAAAATCGGAGTTTTTTTTGTGACCATTGATAATTAAATATGGCTTTTCGGCCTATCCGACGGGTTTCTATAAAAGTTATGGAAACATTTTCACGGGGAATGGCGATTCGCTAAAAAATAAGCCTCCGAAGTTCAAAACTCCGGAGGTCTTTTTTAAACTCGTTCTGCCAGGATTGCGATTTTCTCGCCTTTGTGACGGGTGTAGAAAAGTATGGCTTCTTTCTTGCCCTTGGGCTTTAGCCTCTTGATTTCTTCGGTGGGGTCTACCTTTACACCGCGAAGCTTTAGGGTCAGCTTGCCGATGTTATGTCGCTTGAGCATATCGCGGACGGCGCTGGTGGCTATTTCGCAGTTGTCAAGAATCTTGAAGTTGGCAAAGGCGGGGGAGGGGAGCGGACTTTCGCTTGCCACGTAGGCGATGCCTTCTGAAATCAGGTGGGCGTCTGAGTTTGCGGCCTGGGCCACGCTTCCAAAAAGGTGGCTGCGGATCAGCAGTGCCGTCGGTTCTGCCAGGTATTCCGAAACTTCGCCGACAGGCAAGTCGCTTTCGCTGGTGGCGTTGCGGAAACTTCTTTCGCAGCCGGGCAGATCGTGTTCGGCGTCCTTGTTGGAGGCTGCCTGTATCTCGGTTAGCGTTCCCTGCCAGATTGCATCCGTACCATCTGCGGCTTTTACAACCTCGCCATTTTTATCCACCATGATGGCCCGAACTTTTCCGGGGTTCTTTGCCAATGCGCCAAACAGCACCAGCAATTCGCGGCAGTCGGCGTGGCTTCCTAGGTAAACCAGTTCTGCATCCTGGGGAATTTCGTTGGTGGGGTAGCCGGGAGGAAGTTTTGCCATGCCGCCCTTGTAGTGCCTTGAAATTTCAAGAACCTCTTCGAAGGTGGGGGTGAGATTGCGGAGGTCACGCTGGTTTTCGCCTTCTACGGCACGACGGGCAGGGTCGATGGTAAAGAAGTCTGCTTTTTCTTGTGCGGGGGAGTCGCCATTTTTGCGGGCGATTTCTCGAACGTCCCCGGAGATCGTCGAACTGGATTCACCGCGGAAATTTTCTGTGTTGTAGGCGTACATCTGCAGACGGTCGGGGTCCAGGTCTACGCCAGTCACTTTGAAATTCTGGGGGATAAAGAAACTGTCGCCGCCCATGCCGCAGCAGAGGTCGTGTACCCGCGGGCTTTCGCCAATGTTTTCGGCTCCCGCTTGCCACAGGTTTGCCTTGTAACGGCCGATATCCTGGGCGGTACTCTGTTCCAAAGCTAGGCGGTCGCATAGCAAAAAGGCGTCGTTGCCTGATTTCTTGCCGGCTTCGCCAAAAAACTTTTCACGAAATTTGGGGACCAACATCATGTAGTCCATGATGGCGGCTCGTTCTTCATTGCTGTATCCGGCCTTGTTCAGTGCTGTAGAAATTTGCAGGGCATCCATCTTCTTCTTGATGGCGCTGAGGATGAATTCTTGTACGGCAGGGGATATGAGCAGGTCGGAATAAAGCATTGTTGCAAATTTAGCTTTTGTTGAAAGGGATTTGCGCTAGAAAAATGTTTTTAAGAGTAATCTAAAAGTATTGAAAAGTTGTTGATATGTAGTAAAAAAGTAATCGTTGACACCCTCGCAACGAATGTTAAGATTTTTTATCTTTGCCGCCAGATTTGATTCAGTGGGATTGGTGAGTCAAATTTATTGTTTTGGTAGTTGGATTCCCAATCTTAGGTAAGTGTATGAATGTACATGAGAAAATGAAAGCATTTGATGCTTTTCAGTTTTTCGGCCAGTTCACCTTTAACCGATTCTTTAAACAAGATAAGGCTAACAGGTTTAATGATCAATACAAAGCCGTCGTTGCCCCCCAGGGGCGCGATGGAGGTTCCAGTCGGTATCGCTTTGATGCTTTCTGGGGATCTCGCCCTTACGATATGGGCGTTGTCTCTAGGGATATCGATGGAAACCTGGTTGCTCCGACGTGTGTTACTTTGTCGGAAAGTGGCGCCAGCCTAAGATATTTGCAGCTTGATAACGGATCTGTAGACGTAAGGCTTTACCCTGCAAGAACGGATACCGATCGGGCCGATTCCGTACAGTTTATCCGATTGGGCTTGTATAAGAATCCCAGAATGCTTTTGAACAGTACAATCCTGCGCAAACATTGGAATGCCATGTACACGGTCATGGAAAACACGTCTATCTTGGGCAGCCCTTCCTTGGTATCTCAGGCAAAGATGTTCTGGTTGCTCCATGGCAAGGTATACTACAAGGATGGTTCCCTCCGTGCGCCCAGGGATCTTGTTTATCTCAAGAAGGTCCTTAACTACGTTTCGACGATTGTGTTTTGCGCCATGACGTTGAAAGTGGTTCTGTAAAACGATAAACTGCTGACTTTTTACCAACAGTTAACGAATGTTGCCCCGTAAAAAGGGTAAATTTAACTGTATGGGAAAGATTAAGGGTATTATTGGGTTTGCTGCACTGGCTTTGATCGGGTGCGGCGGCAGTTCCACTGAGGCGTTGCCTGATGAATTGGGCAATGAACCTTTGCCGGAAAGTTCTTTTGAGGTTCTTCCAGAAAGTTCAGCTGACGATTTTTTGACCAGTAGTTTTGTTGACGTGTCCGTCAGCAGTTCTGCCGACGAAATTCCTCTGAGTTACTCGGATGAACCTTCTGTAAGCAGTTCTTCAGACGGACCCATCAGCAGTTCCGCAGACGAACCTATCAGCAGCTCTTTGGATGAACCTACCAGCAGTTCTTTGGACGAACCGCTTCCCGGTTCTTCTTCCAGTTTGCGTTCTCATCCCGAGTATTCCAAAATCCTTGGTGCCGATGTTTCCCAGATGCAGGAATATGAAGCCAAGGGGATCCGTGTTTTGGATGTGGATGGAACGCCCAAGGATATTTTTGATTTGCTCTGGGATCACGGTTTCAATTATATCCGCCTAAAGACTTTTGTGGGCCCCAGCGCCAGGTATGGCTATGCCGCTCCGGGTTGCAATCAGGGGACTGGTGAATTCCCCCAAAATGTGGAAGCGTTTGGCGACAAGGATCATGTGGTGGCTTACGCAAAGCGGGCCAAGGCGGCGGGTTTCAAGCTGCTGCTGGATTTCCATTATAGCGACAACTGGGCCGATCCGGGCAAGCAGATTATTCCGGAACGTTGGCGTGGTGTAAGAACTTCTGACGCCATGGCCGATTCCGTTTATGCTTACACCAAGGATGTTCTGTTGGCTTTGCAGGCTGCAGGTGCCTTGCCCGAAATGGTGCAGGTGGGTAACGAAATTACCAACGGCATGCTCCGCGAAATTCCCAAGAGCAATACGGATTGCTGGGGCAATAACGTTCAGGCGGCCGATGGGGCCGTTAGCGGTGTCATGAGCAATGCAACAGGAATCGCCAATACGGCGAAATATCTGGCCGCAGGTTCCCGGGCTGTCAAGGAAATTTCGAACAACATAAAAGTTGTATTCCATATCGAAAGTCCCCACAAGACAAATACCGTAGATTGGTGGATGTCTTCGATCATCAAGAATTCCAAGGTGTCGCCGGATGTAATGGCTTTCTCCGCCTACTCCGCTTACGAGCATGGCAATCCCGATTCCTGGAAAAACTTGATGACCAACTTGGGCAAGACTTACACGAATCTGGAATTTCTTATTGCCGAATACAATGGTTCCTCAACGCCTGATAATTACGGCTTTGACGGATCCCGTGTAAAGACCCATCAGGTGATGGAACAGGTGCCCCGCGCTCTGGGCGCATTCATCTGGGAGCCGGAACGTTCCGGTGCCTGGGGCACTGCGTTGTTTGACTGGGTGGGCGGCGATTTGAAGGCCAACAAGCGGGCTTTTGACGAATACGAAGTTCTTTTTTAGAGCGGTCTCCTCTTGATTACACCAAATATTCAAGGGGAGATTTTCTACATTCTTCTATATGAAGATTGAAGATTGGCGTAATCGTATTGATGAATTGAACGGAGAGCTGATTGCTCTTCTGAATAAGCGTGCCACCTATGCAACCGAGATTGGCAAACTGAAAAAGGAATTGGGCTTGCCCGTTCTGGATGCTTCTCGTGAACAGGCCGTTTTGGACCGTGTGGGCTCTATGACCGAAGGCCCCCTTTCTTCTGATTCCATCAAGAGAATCTTCCAGGTGATTATGGAAGAGACCCGCAAGGTTGAGGACTAAAAAATGCAACGCATTACTCTCGTTGGTTTTGGTTTGCTGGCCAGTTCCGTTGCCGCAGCCATTAAGCAGGCGAAGTTGCCCACTATCGTTCGTGCCGTCAGTTCCCCCTCTACTTTGGAACGCGCCCGCGAAGTAAAGTTGGCCGATGAATTTTTCGGTTACGATGATACCGCATCCTGGGCCGAAGGCTCTGACTTGATTTTGCTGTGCAGCCCCATTCTTCACATTCTGAAGACTATCGACGCTCTTTCTAAGGTGCAGTTGCCGGCCGGCCATAAGAAGATTCTGGTCAGCGACATTGGCAGCACCAAGGTTGAAATTTGCAAGGCGGGTGCCAAGCTGCCTGAACCGTTCTGTTTTGTGGGAAGTCACCCCATGGCCGGTTCCGAGAAGCGCACCATGGAATATAATGATCCCAGCATTTTCGAGAACGCATACTGGTTTGTGTGTCCGCCCGATGGTGTCGAAGAATCCGCCTATGCCGACTTGCTTCAGCTGATTTCTTTTGTGGGTGCCCATTCCGTTGTGTTCCCGCCGGAACATCACGACCGTACCATGGCCTGGGTTAGCCATATGCCCCAGATGCTCAGCTCCACATTGGCTGCCAGCATGCCGGAACGTCTGCTCAAGTACAACTACCAGCATTACGCCGGACGCGCCTTTAGGGACATGACCCGTATTGCAGCCAGCGGCTGGAACATGTGGCATGACATCGCCGTTACCAACCGCAACGAAACGGCGCTTGCCCTCCGCGAAGTCCGCGATGGCCTCGACAAGACTATCGCCGCCATGGATAGCTTGCAGGTGGTTTCTGACGGAACTCCCGCCGCTGCCGACTGCTCCGAAAATCTGGAGTCCATCTTTAAGGCCGGAAACGATGGTCGCGCCAGCCTGTTTGCTCCTGGCCGCAATGCTGCCGCCGCCTTCTCCGAAATTACGGTTCCCCTGAAGGATGAACCCGGTGCCTTGCTCAGCGTGTTGAAGCCCTTGGCCGAATGGGGGCTGAATATCCGCGATATCGAACTGATGAAAGTCCGCGAAAACGTGGCCGGTACTTTGCTTCTGGCTTTCAAGACGCCCGACGAAGCCCGCCGCGCTATTCAAATTCTTACCGCCTTGGATTACGACGTTAAGGAACGCTAATGGAATTTTTGCTGAACCCCGACCGCGAGCGCATGGAGCTCACTCTGGTGATGGCCCTCTTGGTAAATGGCCGTACCGTTCTGGAAGACTTCGCCTGGGCCGCAGGCTCCGAAAAATTTGCACAAGCCCTTAAGGAATTCGGACTGAACTACGAACAGCAGGGCCACCAGCTGGTTCTTGAAGGCAAGGGCTTTCAGTACAGTCTGCCCTCCATGCTGCCTATGGATTTTGCCGAAGACGCCAACGTTCTTCTTTGGACGTTAGCTTCTAAGGATGCAGAACAGATTTACACCTTTGCTGCCGAAGCTGACGAGGCCGGTATTGCCCAGGTGGCTTCTGCCAAGGAAACGCTGCAGAAGTATTTCAAGGTAAAGCCCGTTACCGATGAACCCGCCAAGTTCGTATTCACCTTCTGCGCCGACGAAATTGTAGCCAAGAAGGATTCCCTGGGGAATTTTACTTACCCCATGCGCAACCGCTTGCTGCTTCGCGCCTTGATCCGCAACGACTATACCACTTTCGAAGAAAAGGGTACGGTTCACGATCAGTGGACCAAGATGCTCATGTACTTTGGCGTGAACCTGAAGTACGAAACCCGCGGCATGGAACAGCTGACCGAACTGGAACGTCGTATGATGATGGCCCGCGGTCAGAAGATTGAACGCACCCAGTTTACGGAACTTTCCGAGACCAAGGTGATTACGGGTCGCGATTATTTTGTGCCCGGCGATTCCACCGAGGCCATTGCCTTTATTTTGCTGGCGACTATTGGTACGCTCCCCAAGAACACGCAAATTGTTTTGAAGAACGTGGAATTGAATTCGTCTCGCGCCGGGGCATTGACCTGCCTGAAACGCATGGGCGCAAGCTACGAAGTGACCAGCCGTCGCGAACGTTATGGTGACGTGTACGGTGACATCGAAATCTTTACGCTGGCTTCTGGCAAGCGCTTGCAGGGACGTCGTTTTTCTGAAGATGTGATTGCCACGGGGCTTGAGGAATTTCCCTTCTTGGCGGTGGCGGCTTGCTATGCCGAAGGCGAAACCATTTTGCGTCTGCCTAAGGAAGTCCGCAAGCAGATGCGCCCCGTTAACGAAAAGCTGGCTGAAAACCTCCGTAAGACCGGTGCCGAAGTTGGCGTCTACGATGACGGCCTGGTAATCCGCGGTCTAGAAACCATCGTGAACGGTTCTGACTTTGACGGCGGAGACGTTCCTCAGAATGGCTTGGCCTTGAGCGTTCTTTCGCTGGCCTTGCAGAACGATGAACCGGTGGCTAATAGCGACGTGATTGAAACGGCTTATCCTGGCGTTCTCGAAAAGTTGAACCGCGTTATCGAAGAAGCTAACAAGAAGCCTGAGGCAGAAACCAAGTAAGGTGTTTTATGTTCAAGACTATCGGCATTATCGCTTGGAAAGAAAAGAGTACGGACCTGGCTCTTGCGCTGAAGCAGATTCACGCATGGGGGAGTGAACACCCCGAAGTCAAGTTCCTGGCTCTTGAAAACCTGAAGGAACTGGTTCGCGCTCCTGTAAAGGTTGTTTCTGAAAAGGCCTTGCTGAAGTCCGACTTGCTTTTGGCCATTGGCGGTGACGGTACCGTGCTTTCGGCGGCCCATATGGCTCTTGGTCATAACATTCCCATTCTGGGTGTGAACGCTGGCCGCGTCGGGTTCCTTGCCGAGACCCGCGTCAAATGCCTTTCCCAGACCCTGGATGACTTGCTGGCCGGGGTGTATTCTACCCGCGACCGCATGATGATCGACGCTTCTGTGTATCACGGTAAGAAGTGCATTGCCAAGCAGACCGTCTTGAACGAAGTCCATTTCCGCGCCCACGCTCCCGAACGTATGGTGAATGTGAACGTGGAATACAATGGTACCGACTATACGGAATACTGGGCCGACTCCCTGCTGGTTTCGACTCCCACGGGCTCCACTGCATACAACCTTGCGGCAGGTGGCCCCATTATCCATCCGGCCACATATGCCGTGGTGCTGACTCCTGTGGCTCCCGGTAGCCTTTCGGTACGTCCGCTGGTCATGTCTCTTACAGATAAAAAACTGGTGCTGCGTCCGGCCGCGGGCAAGACCCTGGACTTGGTTTTCGATGGCCGCACCTGTATTCCCCTGGAACCGGATGATTATGTCGTTCTGACTCAGAGCAAATCCTTTACCACCTTCCTCCGCATGCGTCATACGGGTTTCGTGGGCGCTCTCCGCGAAAAGCTGGGCTGGACAGGCTCTCCCAAGAAAGCCTAAGGTTTTTCTAGATAAATAAAATTTTCCTACCGCTTTTCTATATTTATGCATATGAGTGAATCTTTGCATAATGGTAGTCTTTGCCCGGTTGTTCCCCAGACTTTTAACAAGGATTATGGGGATCAAGGTTTTTTGCTTGAGAATGGCAAGACTCTTCCTGCTTTGGAAATTCGTTACGAAACTTACGGCAAGTTGAATGCCGAAAAGAATAATACCGTTTGGGTCACCTCTCCGCTGACCGCCGATGCCCACGTGGCCGGTTATTATTCCCCCGAAGATAAGAAGCCCGGTTGGTGGGATGCTCTCATTGGCCCGGGTAAGCCTGTGGATACGGATCGTTTCTTTGTGGTGTGCAGCAACATTCTGGGTGGCTGCAAGGGCTCCACTGGCCCCGCAAGTATCAATCCTCGCACCGGCAAGCCCTACGGCAGCACTTTCCCCACCATCACCATCGGCGACATGGTCCACGCCCAGAAGGAACTGGCTGACTATTTGGGAGTCAAGGAACTTTACTGCGTCATTGGCGGTTCCATGGGTGGCTTCCAGGCCATGAAGTGGGCGATCTACTATCCTGAACTGGTAAAGCGTTGTGTTCTGATTGCAACGTCTCCCCGTTTTAGCAGCCAGGCTCTCGGTTTTGAAATTGTGGCCCGCGACGTGATTACCCAGGACCCCAATTACAACAATGGCGATTATTATGAATCCGCTCACCCGGACGTCGGACTTTCCAATGCCCGCAAGCTGGCTCACATTACCTACCTCAGTGCCGTAGGAATGGAAAAGAAGTTCAAGCGCGCCCAGGATCATGAGCACAAGAATCACGCCATTACTTACAGCACTCCCTTTGACCTGGATCTGCCGCTGGAAAGCTACCTGCGCTACCAGGGTGCGAAGTTTGTGGACCGCTTCGATGCCAACAGCTACCTGCATATTGCCCATGCAACCGATAGCTTCGACCTGGAAACGGAATACGGTTCCCTGGAAAAGGCTTTTGAGAATGTGCAGGCCGAAGTGCTGAACGTGAACCTTTCTACGGACTGGTTGTTCCCGCCCCACGAATCCCGCCGTATTACGAGCGCCTTGCTGAACGATCGCAAGGTCGTGACTAGCCTTGAATTGGATACGCTGTTCGGTCACGATGGCTTCCTCATCGAAGATGAAGATCTGGGTAAGGCGGTAGGCCGATTCCTGGATAGCAAGTATGGAGCCTTGACTGGCAAGCAGACCATTCCTGTTTTCCACGACCAGAAGGATTTTGAACTGCTGGGTTCCATGGTCAAGGAAAATAGCCGCGTGCTGGACCTTGGTTGCGGTAGCGGCGACTTGATCGATTACCTCCGCCGTACCAAGAATGTGATTGGCCTTGGTATCGAAAAGCGCATGAAGGACATTATGGACTGTCTGGAAAACGACGTCCCCGTGGTCCAGCGCGATTTGGATGAACGCGGTATTTCTGATATTGAAAGCGACAGCTATGACTACGCCATTATCAACCGCACCATCCAGGAAATTCGCGACCCGGTGGCCTTGCTCAGCGAAATCCTCCGCGTGGCCAAGCGCGTTATCGTGACTTTCCCCAATTTCGGTCATTGGTCTGCCCGCGGTTCCCTGATGCTCCACGGTCGTATGCCCAAGTCCAAGGAACTGCCTTACGAATGGTACAACACACCCAACATTCGTTTGCTCACCGTTAAGGATTTCTACACCCTTTGCGAAAAGGAAGGCCTTAAGATCGAGAAGATGGCGTTCCAGAATGAACAGTGCCTTAGCAAGTTCCTGACCGCCGTTGGCCTCAAGAACTTCGGCGCCGAACACGTAATTGCAATGGTAAGTAAGCAGTGAGTTGTGAGGCGTGAGTTCTGAGCTGGAGAATGGCGCCGTAGGCGCAAAATTATAAAAACGCGTAAGCGTCAATTGTTTAACCTCAAAGCGAGCTGTGCGAGCGACCTCTTTCCTGAAAGTGCGAAGCACGAGCTCGGTACTAATTATGGCTATTTTATCGATGACTGGTTTTGGCAAGAGTGAGTCCATGTTCCAGGGCGCACCTTGTGTGATTGAAGTTCGTAGCGTGAATAACCGTTTTTTGGACATCAGCTGCAAGCTTCCCAAGAACCTGGCTTATCTTGAAAATTCCTTCAAGAATCAGATCAAGGAAAAGCTGGTTCGCGGTTCTGTGATCTTTAGCGTTACTCTTGGTGCAGGCACTGGCGGTAATGTTCCCGTTTCCTACAACGAACAGGCCATTGCGAAGTTTGTGGAAATCACAAAGGCAATGCAGACCAAATTTGGAATTGCCGGTGATATCAAACTGGAAAACATCATGGCCCTGCCTGAAGTTCTGCAGTTTACCGACAGCGGTGCCGATACCGAAGCTCTTGAAAAGCACTTGGCCGACGAACTGAACAAGGCCCTGGACAAGGTGAACGAAATGCGTGCCAAGGAAGGTGCTAACCTGGCAGCCGACTTGACAAACCGCGTGGACCATCTGAATGCCGTTCTCGAAAAGGTTGAAGTGCTGGATCCCAAGCGCATCGAAAACTGGAAGGTCAAGTTCCGCGACCGCATCAACGTGCTTCTGAAGGATTCCGAAATCGACGAAGTCCGTCTGCTGCAGGAAGCCTGCATCATGGCAGACAAGTTGGACATCAAGGAAGAAATCACCCGCTTCAAGAGTCATAACAAGTTGTTCCTGAACGCCCTCAAGGAAGGTGGCGCCCAGGGAAAGAACCTTGGCTTTATCCTTCAGGAAATGGGCCGCGAAGCAAACACTTTGGGGACCAAGTGCCAGGATGCTGAAATTGCCGCTCTCGCTATTGAACTGAAGAACGAAGTGGAATGCATCCGCGAACAGTCTCTCAATATCGCCTAAGCAGAACATTTTTTGAGCAAAATAGAGCTTCAGGAGTGATCCTGAAGTTTTTTTTACTATAAATTATGGGAAATTTGCGGGTTATCTTCCCCAAAATTGAATTCCTGTTCTATATTTAAGAACGAAGAAGGAACAAGTTGCGTCGTATGACGTTTTTAGACTAAGTTCAAAAGATTTTTTGCTAAATGATTGCATTAAAGAGCTCCTCCTAACCCCCCTGGGTTGGATACCGTAAGGTGTCCAACCCTTTTTTGTTTGCGGTACTTACTGCTTTTTACACACTTTATTTTTTTATTTGGATTCAACTCTGTAATTTTTTAGTAATAAGAATTAAATTTTATCCGTGTTTTGGTTTTAAGCACCATCAAATTCATGAGGATTCTGTGAAATATATCCCCACGATTCGTTCTGCGTTGACCGCCGGCGCGTTCTCTCTGACCGCAATGCTTTTTTCCGCCTGCCTTGATACAACAGAAGTTGTTGAAACGGTGGATCCCGAAACCATTCCCGTTTCTCGAGTGGACACCTTGGTCATCAGGGACACCCTTGTTGTCAAGGAAATGCCTGGCGAAACCTTGAAAGATACGTTGGTCGTCAAGGACACTTTAGTTGTAAATGATACCTTAGTCGTTAAGGACACTCTTGTTGTAAAGGATACCCTTGTCAATAACGATACTCTGGTGGTTGCATCCGACACATTGGTGGTTTACGACACCTTGGTTCGGCTGGATTCCGTTTTCCATGTGGATACCCTTTATCAGCTGGATACCTTGGTGGTTCTGGATTCCATTTTTAGCAAGGATACCATCTATTCCATTGACACTGTTGTCCAGAAGGATACACTTTATGTAAAGGCTCAGGCTCCCATGGCGTATTTTGTTCGCGTCGAGGACGTTCTTGAAAGCCTGAAGGATAATGAAAAGGCAACCTTGATCTTGCGCCACGCCGAACGAGGCAATGACTATTCTGCGTCGGGTGGTCTGAACGATAACGGCATGAATCAGTCTCGAGAATTTGGTCAAAAACTGAAGAACTTTACGGACGTCCATTTCTATAATACCGAGATCAAACGTTCCTATGAAACTTGTGCCTACATTGCTGAGGGGATGGGCTTGTCTTCCTTCGAAAACGACACCTTGGCTGAATTGAAGGATTCCTGGCTGATCAAGGATGAGGAACTGTATGTGCAGAAGAAAGGCGATGTCAGCAGTTGGATTGTCTTCTCTCGCTGGGCCTATTCCGGGGGCTACACGGGCGTGTTCTACGATCTCAACGAAAAGATGGTGGAACTGCAGAATTTGCTGGCCGGGGATTACGATAGCATGAGCAAGCTGAACGTGGCCATTTCCCATGACCTGCTGGTGGTTCCTCTGGTGGCATGGGCTACAGATCGACAGCTGAATTTGCGTTTTTATGAAACCCAAAGCAATAAGCAGTGGATTAATTACCTGGCTGGTGTCGCCTTTATAGTCAACGACAAGAATGAGGTCCGCGTTATTCCCGTTTGCGGCAGGAGCAAGGGGACCATGGAATAGCTGGTTTCTTTTGTGAACAAAATTACTTGATGAAATTGCCCTTTTCTTTAAAGAAAAGGGTATTTTTTATAAAAACTTTAACAGGGATTGGGTCCTAATGGAAAATTTCAACTTTTATAGTCCTACGGAATTTGTATTTGGCCGCGACCGCGAAAATGAATGCGGTGCATTGGTAAAAAAGCATGGCGGCTCCAAGGTCTTGCTTCATTTCGGTGGCGGTTCTGCCGTTCGTTCCGGATTGATTGACCGCGTTAAGGCAAGCCTCGATGCCGCAGGCGTTCCTTTCGTAGAACTGGGTGGAGTTCACCCTAATCCGCTGGATACCAAGGTCTACGAAGGCATTGAAATTTGCCGCAAGGAAGGAATTGACTTTATTCTCGCTGTAGGTGGCGGATCTTCTATCGATAGCGCCAAGGCTATTGCCATGGGCGTTCCCTACGAAGGGGACTTCTGGGATTTCTATTGCGGAAAGGCCGCTCCGGCTGTTGCCTTGCCGGTGGGTACAGTGCTGACCATTGCCGCTGCAGGTTCCGAAGGTTCCGGCGACTCCGTCATAACCAAGGAAGATGGCATGCTGAAGCGCGGTGCCGGTGGCGATTGCATCCGTCCCCGTTTTTCTGTGCTGAACCCGGCTCTCACTTGCACATTGCCGGCCTATCAGACTGCCTGCGGTGCAACCGATATCATGGCTCACGTTTTTGAACGTTACTTCACCAACACTACCGAAGTGGAAGTTACCGACCGTCTTTGCGAAGCGGTTCTCATGACCATGGTGAAGGAAACTCCCCGCGTTATTGCTGACCCCAACAACTACGAAGCCCGCGCCAACATCATGTGGGCAGGCATGGTGGCTCATAACAATATCGTCGGTGTTGGCCGCGGTCAGGACTGGAATAGCCACGCCATCGAACATGAACTTTCTGGCATGTATGACTGCGCCCACGGTGCAGGTCTTGCTGTCATTATGCCCTCCTGGATGGAATACGTCATGGACCACAATGTGATGCGTTTCTGCCAGATGGCTACTCGCGTATTCGGCTGCGCCATGAATTTCGAAAAGCCCGAAGAAACGGCTCGCGCAGGTATTCGCGCATTCCGCAGCTTCCTCAAGAGCATCGGCATGCCCATCAACTTTGCTGAACTTGGCGCCAAGGAAGAAGACATTCCCGAAATGGTGCGTAAGCTGAATCCGGGTAATGGCTGGGGCTTTAAGCCGCTGAATGCCGACGACGTGACTAAGGTTTATCAGATTGCCGCCAAGGCAACAGTTTAATTTAGCTGTGAGGTATGAGGTCGGCACTTCGTGCCTAGAGGTATGAGGCAAATTTTCTCCATAGATACCTCATACCCCAAAGCTCCCCTGTAAGGGGAGCGACCTCTCACCTGAACTTTAACAAACTCATATTATGCGTGCACTTTTTATTGGCGGAACGGGGACCATCAGCATGGCCATTACTCGCCTGGCTGTGGAACTGGGATGGGAAATCTATTTGCTGAATCGCGGAAATAGAAACGCCGCGGATTTGCCTATGGCTGTGTTGGCGGACGGAACTCCCGCAATAAAGCAGATTACCGCTGACATTTACGATGAAGCTGAAGTGGCTTCTAAAATTGCGGACTTGCAGTTCGATGTGGTTTGCGATTTTATTGCCTTCCATTACAGCGCCCTGGAACGTGACTACCGACTGTTCAAGAACAAGACCAAGCAGTTCATGTACATCAGTTCCGCCAGTGCCTACCAGAAGCCTCTTTCTGACTACCGCATTAACGAGGGAACTCCTTTGGCTAACCCTTACTGGGAATACTCCCGTAACAAGATTGCGGGGGAGGAGTACCTGATGAAAATGTACCGCGAAGAAGGTTTCCCCATTACCATCGTGCGCCCCAGCCATACCTACGACGAACGCAAGATTCCTCTGGGCGTTCACGGCAAGAAGGGAAGCTGGCAGGTGGCCAAGCGCATACTTGAAGGTAAACCTGTAATTATTCACGGAGACGGAACCAGCCTCTGGACCATGACCCACAACAGCGATTTCGCCAAGGGCTTCGTGGGACTGATGGGAAACATTCACGCCATCGGCGAAAGCTTCCAGATTACCAGCGATGAAACCGTCACTTGGAATCAGGTGTACCAGAGCATTGCCAATGTGCTGGGCGTAGAACTGAAGGCGGTCCATGTGGCATCTGAGTTCCTGGCCGCTGTGGGGGGCCCGTTTGGCTATGACTTTACGGGAAGCCTCCTTGGTGACAAGGCCAATTCCGTGGTTTTCGACAATTCCAAACTGAAGAAGGCTGTGCCTGGTTTCTGCGCCACCACACGCTTTGATCAGGGAATCCGCAAGACCATCGAGAATGTACTGACCCATCCGGAATTGCAGGAAGAGGACCCGGAATTCGACGAATGGTGCGACAAGGTAATTGAGGCTATGGAACGGACGAAGAAAAGCATATTGCAAAGCAAGTCCTAGCCGCGCCAAGGGTTGGCATGCCCGTTTAAGCGAATATTTTACTATATTTGAGATACCTTGAGAGGAGGTTTTCAACTCTCTGGGTCCCCCAACGGGGGTGCTTTCTGTCCTTTGGACAGTAGCACCTGCGGCTCGGTCATGAAAATGAACAAGTTCATTTTCGCGACACTCACCTGGGGGTGCTTTGGTTTCGACAGGGTTACTGAAGTGTTAGTTGCAAGCCGGGGTCTCAGACGAGGGCACCCGTAAAAAAGTCTGAAAAAAAATAAGTGCTGAAGAAAACTACGCACTCGCAGCCTAATTAGCGGCTACGCCGGGCCTCGACTCACTCCCATTGGGTAGTACGTCCGGACGCAATATGGGATGGGGGACTGTAATGCCTGGGTGCAGTTCCCGAGATTTACTAGGCTGGTCAAAGTTCGCGCCGACCTTCTTGGGCGTGGATTAGACGAGATCTCAAATGCGAAGGGAAAGCTTGTAGGAATGGACAGGGATGAAATCTTGGACAGGGGTTCGACTCCCCTCACCTCCACTAAAAAAGGCCTCGCTTTAAAAAGCGAGGTCTTTTTCATATACAAACAGCGCTAGGTGATTTGCAGATTACAGCTCGGGCTGCTTGCCGGTTGCATAATGAATCGGTTATGGGGTTCTCTCTTGACATCTTTTTTTAGATGTGTATATTGCTGCTGGAATGTGAAGCCCGACGTAAGGAATGGTATTCCTGGATTCTCGTTGATTTCACTGTTATTATATGTTTTAACAGTTTTTTAGGGGAAAAGGAATTTACTCATGAGTCAACTCTCTGTTGATTGTGTTTTGCCGGCTGTTGAAAAACGTTTGGCGGAATTGAATTTGTATGCGGAACGTCTTCGTAAAAAGTTAAAGAGGGCCCCCGCGGGAAGGCTTCGTCTTGGGAAAAGCAATGGAGCTGTTCAATATTTTTGGGTGAAATCAAATAAAAAATCGGAAGGCGAGTACATCTCAAAGGAGAAACTTGCTCAGGTGAGGTCTCTTGCGCAGAAACGCTATGATGAGCAAATGTTGAAGGAGATTTTGGATGAAATCAAGGTCCTTGAACTTGTTCGGAAACGGTATCATCCATCGACTTTGGAAAAAATCTATTCATCGATGGGCCATGATAGGATGTCGCTTGTGGAACCGGCTGTGTTGCAAGAGGATGCTTTTGCAGAGCGTTGGCTTTCGGTCCCTTATGAGGGGAAGGCGTTTTTGGAAGATTCGGCTGAACAGGTGACTTCTTCGGGAATTCGGGTTCGGTCAAAGTCCGAAGCGATTATTGCAGAGACTTTGAATCGTCTTGGAGTTCCGTTTCGCTACGAATGTCCGCTAAATATGGGGGCGGAATCTTGCTGGTATCCTGATTTTACTTGCTTGAATATGCGAACCCGTGAGGAATTTTTGTGGGAACATTTCGGCTTGATGGACAAACCTGATTATGTGCAGGGATTTGTTTCCAAGGTTGTCAAACTTAGTTCCAAAGGGTTTGATGTGGGGCGAAACTTGATTATTTCGGTGGAAAATTTAAACCATCCAATGACTCCGGCTTATGCGGAACGGTTAATCAAGCGCTTTTTACTTTGAAAAAGGGGGCTTTTACTAACTAAGTTGGCGAAATAGTCTGGTTTGATTAGTAAAAATCCGTTTTTTTGGAGTGTGCTGAGTGCCGGTGAAAATAAAACTACTAACCAAAAAGAATGGAAATCAATTTTGGTTAGTATCTTTCCCTGACTGGATATAAAAATCTTTACGAATAAACTAAAATACTACTAACCAAATCTATGGGGAGGGAGTGTTTGGTAAGTAGGCGTTTGGGATACTACCTACCAAATGTGCAAAAAACTCAATTTGGTTAGTAAAATTATCGTTGGCCCAAGGTTTAATCCGTGTCCCCGTCAAAAAAGAAAAAGACCTGTCATGACAGATCTTTTTCATAAGTCAATGCCGATTGGATTCGGCCTGACTTCTGGAATTACAGTTCCGGCTGCTTGCCAGTGAGACGTACGTGTCATCCCGGACTTGATCCGGGATCGTCCTGTTGATTTTTCAACAGGACAAATTTTTGTTAGAGTTCGGGCTGTTTTCCTGTGAGTCTAACAAAAATTTCGATGTACTTGTCGAGAGTGTTCTTCACGACGTCTGCCGGAATTTCGGGACCCGGATAGCACTTGCCCCAGTCCAGAGTTTCCAGCCAGTCACGGATGTACTGCTTGTCGAAACTTTCCTGGTTCTTGCCGACCTGGTACTTGTCTGCAGGCCAGTAGCGGCTGGAGTCCGGAGTCAGAACTTCGTCGATAAGAACGGTTTCGCCGTCGATTTCGCCAAATTCGAACTTGGTGTCTGCCAGGATGATGCCCTTGGATGCGGCGTAGTCGCGAGCCTTGGTGTAGATGTCCAGGGACATGTTCTTCAGGTCGGTTGCAACCTTTTCGCCAACGATTTCGAAGGTCTGTTCGAAGCTGATGTTTTCGTCGTGGCCTACATCCGGCTTGGTGCTGGGGGTGTAGAGAGCGTTTTCAAGCTTGTCGCAGAGCTGCAGGTTGGAGGGGAGCACATGACCGCAAATGCGACCAGTCTTCTGATAATCCTTCCAGCCGGAACCCACGATGTAACCGCGGACGATGCATTCCACGGAATGACGGTGAGCCTTCTTCACGATCATGGAGCGACCGCGGAGGTAGTCGGCGTGCTTCTTCAGCACTTCCGGATATTCGTCCACGTTTGCAGTGATCAGGTGATTCTTCATGCCAAGCTGCTTGAACCAGAACAGAGAGAGCTGGTTCAGGATCTTGCCCTTACCCGGAATGGGGGTGGGGAGAACCACGTCAAAGGCGGAAAGACGGTCGCTAGCAACCATCAGGAAGCTGTCGCCCAGGTCGTACATATCACGTACCTTACCCTGGTGGAACAGCGGGACTTCAGTAATCGGGGTTTCGAATTTTAAGCTCATAGTAGCCATAATTTAGTAAAACGGCCGTTTTTTGTTTAGTGATTAAAATCTTAAGTTGCTCCTTAAAATTGAAATGTCTTAAGACAAACCATGGATGTTGTTTGACAAGATTGCGGAAAAAACTAATTTTGGGCCATCAAGTACTACCGTAAGGTTTTTGTATGAACAAGAAAAGTATATTGGCTGTGTCTACTCTGGCTTTTTTGGGCCTGCTAGGTTTAAACGCCTGTTCTGATGACGGTAGCTCCTCCACCGGGGCTGAAAATGGCGAAGAAACCATCGTTTCCAGCGAATCATCTGACGAAAAACCTGCTAGTTCCGACGTTGCAAAAAATTCATCAAGTTCCTCTGTTGGTAATCAGCAGAAGAAATCTTCCTCCAGCGCAAAGGAAGAATCTCCCAAAAGTTCTGCAAAGGAAATAGAATCTTCTGTAAGCGAAACTGAAAATGCTAAAAGTTCCGCAGAAGAACAGTCATCTAGCTCTGCCGAGGTCAAGGAATCGTCTAGTTCCAGCACTCCCGCTGTGGAACACTCCCCGGCATTCAAGGAAGACTTCCGTAGTGAATGCACCATTGGTGAAATTCCCACTTCCCTGAAAAACGCTAAATTGCCTGACCCGTTTAAGACTTTGGCTGGTACCCGAATTTCCACCAAGGCTGAATGGAAGTGCCGCCGTGAAGAAATTGGCGCCATGTACGAAAAGATTATGTACGGTGACAAGCCTCGTAACCCTGAAAAGGTGGAAGGCAAACTTGCAGGAAGCACATTTTACGTGACCGTAAGCGACAAGGGAAATACAGCTTCCTTTGCTGTGGTCATCGATAATGCCGGTACCAAGGATAATCCGAAGCCCGCCATGATTGGCTTTGGCGGTGGCTTTATGGGCAATACCTGTGGAAGTCTGGGAGAATCACTCGATGGACTTGATATTGCCCAGATTATTTTTAACCCCGATAACGTGGCTCCCGAAAGTAATCGTGGAAGCGGCAAGTTCTACGACATTTACGGATCCAATGCCAGCGCCGGTACCATCATGGCCTGGGCATGGGGCGTTAGCCGCTTGATTGACGCTCTTGAAAAATATCCGGAAGCCGGTATCGATGTCAAGCGTCTTGGTATTACCGGTTGTTCTCGCTGGGGTAAGGGGGCTTTGGCCGTTGGCGCCTTCGATACCCGTATCGCCCTCACCATTCCCCAGGAATCCGGTTCCGGTGGCGCCTCCCTCTGGCGCGTTGGCGCACAGGTCAATAAGCAGAAGGGTAAGCAGTTTGTTCAGGGCCTGAACAGTGCCGGTTCCGAAGGCAACTGGATGAAGACCACCTTCAAGAACTACGACGGTCGCGAAAACACTCTGCCCTTCGACCAGCACATGCTTGTGGCTATGGTGGCTCCTCGTCCCTTGCTGATCATTGACAATGCCGGCCAGGAATGGCTTGGCGAAGTTCCCTCCAACTATTGTGGCCAGGCTTCCAAGGAAGTGTACGACGCTCTTGGCGCAAGCGACAACTATACCTATAGTCAGGAAGGCGGCCACGCTCACTGTGCACTGCCTAATGGACAGTTTGACGAAGTCAAGGACTTCATCAACAAGTTCCTGGTTGGTAAGGAAGGTATCAAGACCGGTAAGATCGACTACACCAAGAATTCTGAGTTGATCAAGTGGAATAAGTCCGAGTGGATCGACTGGGAAACTCCAGACTTGAATTAGCTTGGATGTGGATGCAATTTGTATATTGTATTCCATGAAGTTTGTACAAGTAGCATTTTTTTCCCTATTGGCCGTTTCTCTAGTTTTTGGTCAGAAGGCTCCGACGAAAGCCGCTCCTATTGACCCCAAGGCGTCTGCGCCCACTCCTGCGACGACCATGCCCGCTTTTGAAATTACCGAAGAGGATATGGCCATGATCCGTATGCTCTTGAATAATGAAATGTTCAAGAACTCCTTTGCGGAACAGTGTACGGCAGAATCCGCAACACTTCTCGGGGCGGAACAGGCTGCCAAGTCCTGCAATTGCGCCTATGACGGACTGATCAAGAATGACAAGCTGCTTTATGCCTTGGCCACAACCGATAACGACGACGGATTTGACAAGTGGGGCTTTGATGTAATTGAACCCTGCTTGCCGGAGAAGTTTACAGCCGAAATGGGAAAGGCTTTCGTGAACCAGTGCGTCGCCGAAAGTGGTGAGGCCGCCCGCAGCGTCTGTGAATGTACCTACAAGGAAATTACCAAAAAGTATACTGTAAAATCCCTGGTGAAGTCCGCTTTCGAAAATCCCGAAAAAATGCAGATGGATCTGGTGATGATCGCTGGCGGGTGCGCCTTGAAATAATATTTTTTTCTGCAAATTGAGAACGTTATATTTTTAATTAAAAAAGGTTGGGTGATTCATGTCTCAAAAATTTTCATATCTGGTTATTGTGGCCTTGGCTGTCCTGTGTTTCATTCTTGTGAACCAGAAGAGTGCTGCCGATAATACAGTCCCTGTTGCGGTGCCGGGAAATGCTCCTGTCAACACTCAGATGGTAACGCCGTCCATCGAAGTGAATGCCACGGAATTCAAGAAATTCCAGGCGAATCAGTTTGTGGTTTACGCCTCCATTCAGATGGCCAACAGAGACAAGAGCGTTCTTTCTCAGCAGATGGGGGAACGTCGCAATAAGATTTTTGCCATTGCGAAAGAACTGGAAATTCCCGAGAGTGACGTTCAGCAGAACAGCGTTGAACTCCGTAAGGAATGGTCCTATCGCGAAGGCGTTCGCAAGTTTGTTCAATATAACGGCACTCAGAATTTTTCCATTACCGTAGACGATAAGCAGAACGCTGCTAACCTGGTGGAAGCCTTGTCTATCGAGTTTGATATTGATGTGGGCCGTACCATCGCCACGCTGAAGAATACGGATTCTCTGCAGAAGTCCATCGTCGATGCCGCCGGCAAGAAGGCCATGGAAAAGGCTGCTATGTATGCAGGCAGCGTTGGTGCCAAGCTGGGCAAGATCATCAATATCGGTACCGGCTATAGTGACGGTGTGGTTATGCATGATGCCGGCGATGTGATGCTTTTGTCTAACGGTCCCATGATGAAGGGCGCCCGCTTAAACCGTTCCGCCGACATGAACGCCATTGCTGATTCCGTAACGCTTTCCGCAGAAATCAGGTTGGTGGTAGAAATCAAGCAGTAGCTTATTTCGGCTCTTGTCTTTTTTAACTCCTCTGCGTTTGCGGGGGAGTTTTTTTATAACGCAAAAAAGTGACCCGCCGGCGGTTCTTCATATACGGGCGTAGCCCTACGATACTAGCGGCGTGCAAGGGCACGCACGGTAAACTGCCACCTGCAAGGGTCCTTACTAGGCCGCCCGTAAACGGGCACTAACCGCCAAACATTGACTGTTGCTCGCCCAGTTTGTCGTCCTCCAACTGTTGCTGAATATACGCCTTGATACGATCTGCGTTTTTACCAGCCGTATCAACGTAGTAACCACGGCACCAAAAGACCCTGTTTCGGTACCTATTCTTCAGTTCCGGGATGATGTCAAACAATTCAAGACTGCTCTTTCCTTTCAAATATCCCATAAAACTCGCAACAGAGAGTTTCGGCGGTATGGCAACCAGCATGTGGACGTGGTCCGGACAGACTTCGGCCTCAATTATCTCAACATCTTTCCATTCGCACAATTTTCTAAGGATTTTTCCGACGATCTCTCGTTTCTGATTGTAGAGAATCTTCCTTCTGTACTTAGGCGCGAACACAATATGGTACTTGCAATTCCATGTGGTATGAGCAGTCGATTTATTTCTATCATTCATTTTATATCCTTTGATTTTATTGTGATGCAGCTTGCAGACCGCATTTCAATATTAATCAAAGGATTTCTTTCTCCCATGACCGCCAGAAGGCTTTTACGGAACTACCGGCCTAGCCGGTAGTTTTCTTTATACAAAAAAGAAGCGCCTGAAACCAGACGCTTCTTGAATTTCCTTTAGGAAAAATGGGCTTACTCTTACTTGTACAGCAGAGCGAAAACCATGCCCGGACGGAAGTACTTACCGGCGGTGTACTTCAGAGCGGTGCTGTGCATGAGGGTGAACAGCTTTTCTGCGTCAACCTTTGCATCCTTGGCGATGGCGCCGTAAGCCTTGGTGAAGGCGGCCACGTTGCGGGGGAGCTTGGGGCTGATGCGAGAGTCGGCGAGGAGAGCACCCTTAGCGAGGAGAGCCTTGTGCATCTTGTCTGCAGCGGCCTGAGACAAACCGAAGTTTGCGACCAGGGCAGCAGCGTGGAGGCGGCAAGAACCGTTAAAGCCTTCCGGTGCTGCAAAGGGAACCTTTGCTTCGTCGTAGAGGTTACGGGTCATGGAATCGCCAAGGTCAGCGGCTTCCTTCACGAGGCCGTGCATCATGCAAGCGGTCATGACGCTGTACTGAATACCGATCCAAACGTCGTGAGCCTGGAAGTTGAATTCATCCAGCGGGCTGCCATCCTTGTGAACAAGGTTTGCGGCACCGATCAGCGGGCTGTTTGCCTTGTAGTTGGTGTTGAAGACCTTCAGGAGGTTCTTCTTGGCCTTGTTTGCATCGCAGATGGGCTTCAGGTCCAGCATGCGCAGGTAGGTGTCTGCCAGGAGGGTGTCAACAAAAACGTCGTCGCAATCGTTAGCAACCTTCTTTTCCCAAGAGGCGTTGAAGGCTTCCTTGCACTGAGCGGTGAGCCATGCCTTCTTGAGGCCGCGGAGTTCGGACTTGGAAAGTTCGACGTCAGACGGAATTTCGCCAGAATTCAGCCAGGCATTGATTGCTGCAACGCCAGCCTTGGGGCATTCGGGCAGTTCAATGGATTCCTTGACAGCTTCACGAAGTTCTGCATACTTTTCGGTATTGATGTCCTTCAGTTCCATGGGGGTAACGAAGAAGTGGTAGTAACCTTCGTTTTCGTCCCACAGGGCTTCGTCGAATTCCTTGTTGGCGGCGATGGACTTTTCGTTCCACTTGGCAGCCTGTTCCTTGTCGCCCAGGAGTTCTGCGATCTTTGCTGCTGCGCGGAGGCCAGCAATCCAGAGAGAACCGCAGTAAACGGAAATACCGTGAGAGCTGAGGTTGTCGAAGGTATCGTCGGTACCGTGAGTCAGCGGGAAGTTTTCGCCTTCATTCACCATCTTTTCAAGATATTCCATGGCGGCGTAGACAGCTTCCTTACAGTCGGCCAGGCACTGCATGTCCTGAGTCTTGTGGAAGTGACGGAGTACCATCAAAACGTACTTGGGAGCCAGATCCTTCCATTCCTTAACGTTGTGCCAGTCGTAGGCATCCGGTTCTGCATCGAAGGGGCTGCCAAGGTCATGAATCACGGCGCCGCGAACAGCGCGGGGGCCTTCCAGCTTCGGATCCGGAAGATCGGCAAAGGGCAGGTTCACGTATTCGTGATGACGACGGCGGTTTTCGTTAACAGCGAGAATGGCGTCACCGAAACGCTTCATCACAACACCGTCCAGGCGGGGCATGAGAGCCAGCAGGCTGAAGCTGCCGTAGAAGTAAACGTCCAGAGAGTTGAAGAAGGGATAGTCTGCACATTCACGAACCAGGAAGCGATCGTCCTTGTCCCAAACGGTGGCTTCGGCCAGGAAGCTGAGGGTGTTGATGGCGAGGCTCTTGAATTCAACCTGCTTCTTGGCTTCCTTGTAGATCTTAGCGACCTTGGCCTTGGGAACCAGAGCTTCGAATGCCTTGAGACGTGCGTCGAAAGTCTTGTCTGCTGCCAGGGCTTCTTCCAGGATAGCGCCTACGCGGCCGAATGCTTCGGGGTAGAAGGCGGTGTACTTCTTCTGGCTGGTGAGCTTTACAAGCTTGATTTCGGGGAAGTCCAGAACGGTGTTGAACTGGAAGGAAACCTTCTGCTTGGGCTTGAGAACGACGGTCACGGCGATGGCGCCTGCGATAGTTTCACGACCGCTGTAGACGTTCTTCACGAAAGTGTTGGAGAGACGACCGCTCTGGAGTGCTGCCTTAACGGTAGCGGCTGCGTCGTCCTGATAGAACATGGGCTTTACGGAAACGTTCAGGTTGTCCTTCTTGTTCCATGCCACAGAGATGCCCATGCAGCCGTTGAAATCGCTAGCGGGCTGTTGTTCTTCGTTGTAGAATTCGATACCTCGAACCTGGCGACCATCGGCAACTTCCTTGTCGAACTGAACTGCCTTGGGATTCTTGGCCATGGGAACCAGGACGAAGCTGGAGTCCTGAACACCCTGACGATCCTTACGGGCATAGTAGCCGCAGAGGCTGTCCTGCACCTGGACCAAAGTCACTTCACGAGTTTCCTTGGTGGTGTTTTCCAGAGTGAACACGGTTGCGCTAACCGGCAGGCTGGAGAGGCGTTCATCACCCGGAGTCACGTAGCTAGACTGGGTCTTGGTAATCTGGACGCCCTTGCCTTCGTACTTGGTTTCGCTAACGGGGTAGAGTGCGGTGTACTGCATCTTGGATGCATCGTAACCTTCCTGACCCAGGAAAGTGGTATCGTCTGCCCATGCGGCAGTCAATGCGCCCTGACGAGCGATCTTTTCGCCAACAACGCCATCGAAGAAATCAATGACAACGGCACGGTTTACTTCTTCAACCTTTGCGCCCTTCTTGGAAAGAATTGCAGCGGTGCGGTCGCTCCATTGGATGTGCCAGCGTTCGAAAGCGGCGGAGTTGTTGTTCAGGAATTCCTTGTCAGAAAGAATCTTGTTCAGCTTGGATTCTGCCTTCTTCTGGTCGGCCAGGTCGGCTGCGGTGAAGAGGGCTGCACCCTTGGCGTCAACCAGGGCGAACTTGCCCAGGTAGGTGGTGAATGCTGCAAAGTTGTGGATGGCCAGAGCAGCCTTGTCGCTGATGACTGCTTCACGGAAGAAGAAGTTGTTGAAGCGGAGGTCGGAAGCCTTTTCGGTGCGAACCTGAACACCCGGCATCACGTTCATTACGGGAGTGGTGCCTGCGGGAGTTGCAGTAAAGGTGGAACCAATGCCGCCCACTGCGATACCGGTGGTAGACGGAGTGGTAGAAAGCGGGGTATACCAGGGCTGGATGAATTCCACGGCGAGACCCGGGGTCATAAGCTTCTGGACGGAACCGGCCATCTTGGCGCCGGCAAGGTATTCTTTAGTGCTCATATAGATTTCCATTGAATGGAGGGTTAAAATTTTTTCGAAAATAAAAATAGCATTTTTAAAACCGCAGACCATAAGGAAAGCGACGAAAGTGTTTACAACTGTTCATAGTGTTTGAACGTTTTGACTGCGAAATAAAAAAAACGAGCCCAAAAAAAAGGCCCCTAGATTTTCTAGGAGCCTTTTCATCATGTTCTCTTTTCAGGTTAGAATGTAAAACCTGCGAACACATTATTACTGATGAAGGGCAACACACCAATGAGGATTACGGTCGCTGTCAGGGCGATGATCACCCAGCGCTGACGCTTGGTCATACGGAGGGGGCTCAGGTTATCGTCGGCTTCATCTGCCCAGGCACTCTTGATGACCTGCAGGTAGTAGAACAAAGCAAGAACGTTGTTCAAAACGGCGAACACTACAATGCCATAATGGCCGGTAGATGCACCGCTAAAGAACAGGTGGAACTTGCCGAAGAAACCTGCAAGGGGAGGAATGCCTGCCAGGCTAAACATGGCTACTGCCAGGGCTACCGCCAGGGGGGTATTCTGCTTGGAGAGACCGCGGAGGCTGTCGAAGTTTTCTTCGCGGTAGTGTCCGATGATGGCGAAAACGAAGAATGCCAGGTAGTTTGCGACGGTGTAGACAAACAGGTAGTAGATGATGGCTGTCTTTGCCAATTCTCCGTTACCCAGCAAGGCGACCATGATGTAACCGGCCTGGGCGATGGAACTGTATGCCATGAAGCGACGGAGGCGAGTCTGCTTTAGGGCTCCCAGGTTTCCTACAAACAGGGTGATTCCTGCAAGCAGGGCGATGAGGGGGGCAATCTGTTCGCGGATCGGAGCCAGGGGGCCATACACCAGCACCACCAGGAATGCGATTGCTGTTGCCTTGGAGGTTACGGAAAGCACCGCGGTAACGGGGGTGGGGGCGCCTTCGTAAACATCGGGGGCCCAGGTGTAGAAGGGGAACAGGGTCAGCTTGAAGCCGATGCCGCAGAATAGGAACAGCACGGCGATCCAAAGCAATGCGTTGGGTGTGCTTGCTGCGCTCTGGATGGCGTCAAAGCGGATGTTTCCTGCAAAACCGTACAAGTAGCTGAATCCGAAGAGTTCAAAGGCTGTTGCCACGGAACCCATCAGTATGTACTTGGTTGCGGCTTCGGATCCGAACTGGTCGCGTTTATTCCATGCGGTCAAGGCATACATGGGGATGGTTGCGATTTCGAGACCCAGGAAGAATGTGAGCAAGTCGCTGGCGGAAATAACCGTGATTCCACCGAAAGTGGCAAAGACGATGGTTCCAATGAACTCAGCCAGCTGGCGCATGGCCGGTTTGCCGTCTCCACCATGATCGAAGTAATCCTTGGAAAGCCATACCCCGAGAATGGCGCTGAGTACCAGTACTTCACGCATGAGGGTGCCGAAATCATCCACACGCCAGTTGCTGATGAAGAACTTTGCGCTTGCCAGGGGGATGGTGTTCAGCAGGATGAAAATCAGAACCAGGCCGATGTTGGCAACGCGCCAGGGAATCTTGGAATTTTCATTGACGAACAGTCTGCTACCGATGACGAGGAAGGGGAGCAGCAAAAGCAACAAGTCGGGAATAACGTAATTCGGAATGTAAGTCATGTTAACCTCCAATTCCTGCGGTGGATGCGCTAGAAGCTGCTGCAGAGATCTTTGCAAAGATGGGGGCGATGCTCTGGTCCAGCATGTTTGAAATCCAACCCGGGAAAATACCGATCAGCAGGAGGCATGCCACCAGAACGATGATAACCAGCTTTTCGCGGAAGCATCCGTCGGTAAGGGTTTCGTACTTGGCGGGCATATTGCCGTGAAGCATACGGTTTGCGGTCTGTAGAATGTACACTGCAGTGGTTGTAATGGAGAGGATTGCAAGGATGGTCACGATGCGGGTGAGGGTAGATTCCTGGGCAAAAGCTCCAATAAAGATGGTGCTTTCGGCGACAAATCCGCTAAAGCCCGGAAGGCCGAGACCTGCAAAACCGGCGATTACGAAACCCACGCCCAGGAAGGGCATCTTACGCATGATGCCGCCCATCTGGGTGATGTCGCGGGTGTGAGTGCGTTCGTAAATCATACCGATAGTGGCGAAGAACAGACCTGTCAGGAAACCATGGGAAATCATCTGGAGGGCTGCACCGCGGAGACCCACGGGAGTGATGGCGGCAAGGCCCAGGAAGATAAGACCCAGATGGCTAATGGAACTGTAGGCGGTAATGTACTTCAGATCCTTGTGGCGGAGGGCGATGAAAGGTCCAAGAACCACGTTGAAAATCAGGAAGGCTACAACCCACGGGAGCCAAATCTTGGCGGCTTCGGGCATCAGGAACATGGCGATGCGAAGGCAACCGTAGGCACCCATCTTCATCATGACGCCTGCAGCAAGCATAGAAACCGCGGTAGGTGCGCTGGCGTGGCCGTCGGGACTCCAGAAGTGGAAGGGGAACAAAGAGGAACTGACGGCGAAACCCATGAACATGAGGGGGAAGGCCCACATCTGGAAATCCATAGGAATCGTAATCTTGGAAAGTTCCATGATGCTCCAGCTATTGATTCCGCTTTCGAAGTAGAGACCGAACAGCGTTGCCAGAATCATGGAGGAACCGAATGCAAGGGTAAGGGTCAGTTTCTTACCACCGTAATCCTTGCGACCGGAACCATAACCTGCGATCATCAGATACATGCACAGGGCTTCCATTTCGTAGAACACGAAGAACAGAACCAGGTCCATGCTCATGAACACGCCGTAGACGCTGGTGGCCAGCATCTGGATCAAGGCGAAGAACACCTTCTGGTTGCCCTTGATTTCCCAGCTGACAAATACACCGGCCCATACGATGACAGCGGTGAGCAACAGCAGGAACATATTCAGACCGTCGGCGCCAACCATATAGTGGGCGTTGAAGGCTGTTATCCAGGGAATGTCCGTGAAAAACTGAAGCAGGAGCGGAGCCGTTGCTTCATTGGCGGGGGTGCCGCTCAGCATATAGAGACGATAGGTCAGATAACCCACCAGCAACAACACCAGCGTGGCGGAGGTGCCGTGGATGCCCTTGATCAGTTTTGCCTTTGCCGAAGGAATCGGAGCACAGACAAGAACTGTGAAAAGGGGAACAAGCCAAATCAGGTTAAAAAGTAAAGTATCCATGCTTAAACCTGCTTAGAAGGGGAGATTCCCGATGAAACGCCAAATGATAATGCCCACGATCAGTGTGCCCACGTAGAAAGTCAGGTTGCCGCTCTGGGCGGTACGAACCAGATTTCCCAACTTGTGTACGAACCAGACGGCGAATGCGACCAGACCTTCGATAACCACGTCCTGAATTCCACGAGCGATTTTTGCGATGCCACCAATGACGAACTGGCGGACGACGCAGTAATACATTTCGTCGAAGTAGAACTTGTGATAGATGGTCTTGTAGATTCCGCAGCGGTTGGTGTCATCCAGGGCCCGTTCAATTTTAGCCTTGGGACTTGCATAAAGGAACCAGGCAATCAACAGGGCGAGAACAGCAACGCCTATGGCGACAACAGGAATCCAATGAGCCTCGGGGAGTAAGACCAGTTGAGGAACACGGAGCTTGCCCGGCACAAAGAAATGTTCGAACAGACCCTTTGCTGCAAAACCGCTAGCCAGAGCAGGGATTGCAAGGATTGCGATAGGCAAGGTCATGGCGAAGTCTTCGTGAACGTGGCCTTCTGCAACGGAGTGGCAACGGGGCTTACCGTGGAATGCCAGGAAGAACAGGCGGAACATGTAGAAGGTGGTGAGACCGCTGGTGAGCAAGGCCAAACCGAACACTACATAATGATGACCCTGGAATGCCGCCAGAATGATTTCGTCCTTGGAGAAGAAACCGGAGAAGGGCGGAATACCGGAAATGGCCAAAATGGAAATCAGGGCGCAGATGTAGGTGATGGGCATCTTCTTGCGGAGACCACCCATGGCATCCAGATCATTGGTATGAACTTGATGAATCAAGCTACCAGCAATCAGGAACAAACTGCACTTGAAGAAGGCATGAGTAAAGATATGGAAGGTGGAGGCTGTCCAACCGGTTACGATGACGGCATCGCCAATCTTACAGGCTCCGAGAGAGAACATCATATAGCCCAGCTGACTCAGGGTAGAGTAGGCGAGGATACGCTTGATATCCTTCTGGGTGCAGGCGATTACAGCGGCAAATACCATAGTGAATGCGCCAACCCACATAATCAAGGTAAGTGCATCGCCGCAGGCGGCGAAGAAGGGGAACAGACGTGCTACCAGATAGACACCTGCCACCACCATGGTTGCACTATGGATGATGGAGGATACCGGGGTCGGACCTTCCATGGCATTGGGCAGCCAGATGTGCATGGGGAACATGGCAGACTTGCCCCAGCCACCAGTAAAGATCATGATGGAACCAAGAATCAGGGCGTCTGCCTGGGAAATGCTCATGATGCCCAGGTTTATGACCTGCTTCTTGAATGCAATGAGGGAAATGCTGTTGATGTTGGCGAAGTCAAATGTCTGCAGAACATAGCTGACCAACACGATGCCGAACAGGAAGAAACTGTCAGCGAAGCGGGTGAGGATGAAGGCCTGCTTGGAGGCGCTTACTGCAGAAGGCTTGTGATACCAGAAACCGATCAGAAGGTAGCTTGATACACCCACCAGTTCCCAGAAGATGAACATCTGGAATAGGTTGGTGGCGGCAACCAGGCCCAGCATGCTAAAGCTGAACAGCGAAAGCAGCGCGAAGAAACGTCCTTCGGCGCGGTCGCCACGCATATAGCCTACGCTGTAGATATTGACCATGAAGGCGATAAAGGTAACCACCACCAGCATCATGATGCTGAGAGGGTCTACCAGAAGGCCTATGTTGGCCACGAAGGTTTCTGCAAACTTCAGGAACGGAAGCTCGAAAAGAATTGCCTTCTGGGGAGCGTATCCGGAACTGAAGTAGCTTATGGCCAGGGACAGAGCCGAAGCGAACGCGATGCCGTTGCAGATAATTGCAAAGATTGCTGCACCCTTGGCTGATTTACGTCCCAGGAAGAGACCGTTTACCACAAAAGTGAGAAGCGGCATCAAGAAGATAAGATAGCTGATGGAAACGTCGTTAATCATGGAGGTCCCTCAACTGTTCAACGTCAAGACTCTTGTAGCGGCGATACATACTGACTACAATGGCAAGGGCGATTGCCATTTCGCAGGCCGTTACGGCAATGACGAAAATGCTAAACAGGGCGCCCGCCGTAGCGTCACTAGCTGTGAAATAGGCGAACGAGATAAAGTTGATGTTTGCTGCGTTGAGCATGAGTTCAATGGAAATCAGCATACCCACCAGGTGACGACGGTGCATAAGGCCCCAGACGCCAATGCCAAACAGCAAAAATGCGAGGATTAGGCAGTTCATCAAAGTCATTTTTGAACCTCCTTGTTTCCCTTCATGTCTTCCTTGCCCTTGCGAGCTATGGTGATGGAACAGATCAAGGTCATCAAAAGTAAAATGCTTACAACTTCAAAAGGTATGACGAATCCGTCTGCGCCGTAACTCAAAAGCCGTAAGGCAAAGGCGTTCAGCGAAGCGAATCCTTCGGGTGCGCTAGGCGTAGAAACTGTCAGTTCCTTAACAGGCAAGATCATCTTGACCATTACGGCAACAAAGGCGATAGCTAGTGCGAATGCCGCAAAGGTGCGAGGCATCTTAGCCTTGAAGGAATCTTCTCCCAAGTGGCTTGTAAGCAAGATGGTGAATACGACGAAAATCACCACGCCGCCCACGTAAACCATGATCTGGGCCAAGGCGATGAATTCCGCATGGAGCAACATGTAAAGGATTGCTGTACCCACAAAGGAGAAAATGAGGAATACGGCACTTTGCAGTATGTTTCGTACGGCAACAGTCAACAGTGCGGTAAACAGCATGATGGCTGCAACCACATAGAATGCAATGTCCATGCCGCCGAGGGGGAAGGCCTGAGACAGTGCAGGAAGTATCTGGGAAATGTTAGGCATTAACCTTGTCCCTCCTTCTTGTTCAAGATCATTTCCAGCGTGCTGGGGTCTGTGGTAGCCACTTCAAATTCCTGGCACATGCGGATTGCGCCAAAGGGGCAGGCTTCTACGCAGAGACCGCACTGGGTGCAGCTGGCAAAATGATAGACGTAACGGCCCAGCACTTTCTTGCCGGCGATGTTCTTCGTGGGAAGAACGTTGATGCTTGCGTTGGGGCAGGCACGTTCGCACATGCCGCAAGCGGTGCAGTGGTTGTTTCCTTCGGCGTCTTCAACCATCTGGAGACGGCCGCGGTAACGTTCGTGCATCTTCAAAGTCTTGCGGTTTTCGGGGTACTGTTCCGTAACAATACGCTTGGGGTTGAAGAAGTACTTGAGGGTAACGGACAAACCGCACATCAGACTCCAGGGACCCGTAATGCAGCGCTTCAAGTAGCGCTTGAAATACTGTTTTGCAGTTATTCTTTCAGCCATTATAAAATCCTCTTAGAACAACGCGATGTAGATTGCGCCTGCTACCAGTACCAACAAGTTTACCGGCAGCAGGAACTTCCATTCGAAACTCATCAACTGGTCTACACGGGGGCGCACAAAAGTCCAGCGGACCATCATGTAGCACCAGATCATAAAGTAGACCTTTGCAAAGAACCAGATAACACCGGGAACCATGTTCAGGTAGGTGTCTACGGCAGCGACTCCGATGCAGGGTGCGTGGAAACCTCCCAGGAAGCAGGTGGTGGCCAGTGCGGAGTTGGTGACGAGGGCAATGTATTCTGCCAGGTAGAACATGGCGAAGGGGGTGCCTGTGTATTCCGTGTGGTAACCGCCGGTCAATTCCTGTTCCGCTTCGGCAATGTCAAACGGTGCGCGGTTCATTTCTGCAGTACTGGAAATGAAGAACAGGATAAAGGCGATAAAGCCAAGCACAGGAACCTTGAAAATCATCCAGTCAAGAACGGTACCGCTCTGGCTCTGGGTGATATCCATCAGGTTGGTCGATCCGGAAAACATCACCACGAAAAGCAGAATCATGGCGAAGGAAATTTCATAGCTGATCATCTGGGCGCCGCTACGGAGGGCTCCGAGCAGGGAGTACTTGTTGTTACTGGACCAGCCGCCCAGCAAGATGCCGAGAACGCCAAATCCGTTGACTGCGATAATCAGGGGAATGCCCATATCTACATCGGCAACCACCAGGGTGGGGCCAAAGGGAATAAGGGCTGCTACCATGAAAGGGGCTATCAGCACGATCAGCGGGGCCATGTAGTACATGACTTTGTCAACGCCACCGGGGTTGTACACTTCCTTAAAGAGCATCTTCAGAACGTCGGCGATGGTCTGGATGGTGCCGTGCCAGCCAAGGCGCATGGGGCCAAGACGGCATTGCACATGGGCGCAAACCTTACGTTCCATATAGATGAGGATGGGGGCGGAACCGATGTTTACGGCGCAAACTGCAATGACGCAGATGACTGCGTTTACCAGGAAGGCTACGATCGTGTTCAGTGTGTCGGACTGGATGGCTGCCGGCAGGTATTCTGCAAGCTTCGGCACCCATTCGCGAACAACATCGCCAATTGGATTTGTGATAGAGGGTACGAACATAAAAGTCAAACTCCTTATCTGTCAATTTCCGGAATCACCGGGTCCAGAGTTGCCATGATGGTTACCAAGTCGGAAACCGTGTGACCTTGCACCATCTTGTTCAATGCTGCAATATGGGGGAAGCTGGGGCCGCGGGTATGAATACGATAGGGCTTGTCGCTGGCGGTTTCTGCAACCACATAGGTGGCGTAGAGACCCTTCGCGGTTTCAACTTCGCTGTAGAAACGACCGACGGGAAGCTTCACCGGCTTTTCCTTGGAACGCCAGGGACCTTCTGTGGGGAACTTGTCGATGCACTGACGGAGGATTCGCATAGATTCGTGGATTTCAGCAATGCGAACGTTGTAGCGGTCATAGCAGTCGCCATTGGTTGTGGTGGGTACGTCAAATTCCAGCTGATTGTAGATGCTGTAGGGATTTGCCTTACGCACGTCGAAGTCAACGCCGCTGGCGCGAAGTACGGGGCCTGAACATCCGTAGGCAATTGCGTCTTCCCTTGAAAGTACGCCAATACCGATGGAACGTTCCTGCACAATGATGTTCTTGGAAAGGAAACGTTCGTAGTCCCGCATGGCACCGACCAGATGATCCAGGAATGCCTTGACGCGAGGAATGAAATTTTCGGGGACGTCGAAACGGCTTCCGCCGGGGCGGAAGTAGTTTGTGGTCAAGCGGGAACCGGTGACTTCTTCAAGAATGTCATGAATCATTTCACGTTCCTTAAAGCCGAACAGCAAGCAGGTCTGTCCGCCAAGGTCGCCGCCAAAGCAGCCGAAGAACACCAGATGACTTGCGATACGTCCAAGTTCGCAGAGCATGACGCGGATGTATTCCTGTCTTTCGGGAACGCCGATGTTCATGCCTTTTTCCAAAGCAAGAACTACGCCAAGATTGTTCTGGATGGCGGTCAGGTAGTCCTGACGGTCAGACATACCGATGTACTGCAGGTAAGTCATGGACTCAGCCTGCTTTTCCATACCGCGGTGGATGTAACCGAAGTGGGGAACGACTTCAATGATGGTTTCGCCATCCATTCGAAGGGCCAGACGCAAGGCACCGTGAGTACTGGGGTGCTGGGGGCCCATGTTCACGAAGAATTCTTCGGTGTTAGATTCTCGGGTGATCTTGAATCCCGGGGGGAGCTGTGTTACACTCATACGGGCCTCTTAATCATATCGGGGTGAGTAAAGTCCTTACGGAGGGGGTAGCCCACAAAATCCTTGTCCAGGAAGATGCGGCGGAGATCTTGATGACCTGTAAATTCTATGCCGAACATGTCGAAGACTTCACGTTCCTTGACTTCGGCGGCGGGGTACAGGTGGCTGACGGTAGGAACCTTGGCGAGCAATGCGGTGGCTCGCTTTTCTGCGGCGACATTTTCGTCCTTCTTAAGCTGTGTGCAGAAGAACAACTTGTGTCCGTGTTCCATGCTGCGGAGCATGGTAATCAAGTCAAAATGATCGCTGTAGTCGGCGGCGGTTACGTCAATTAGGTAATCCATCTTGAACGAGGCGTCGTTCTTTACGAATTCAACGGCTGCAAGATAGTCGTTGGAATCGACTAGAACTTCCAGGGGAGTGTCTGCGGTCATATTCTGGACCGTCGTTTCCACGGAATCTTCTCCAGCGGTGCGGACGGTAATTGACGGGAATTTTTCCTGCAGTTTCTTCAACATTTCTGCCTGGGAAAGACCGCGGGTTGCTACAGGTTCACGTACAATTTCGGGGAAGGTTTCCTTTACGACGCGAACAGGCTTGAAGGCGCTCTTGTAGTCCGGATTCTCTTCCTTGAACTTGACGCGGGCTTCGGCCATTTCTTCGTCCTTGATTTTTTCAAGTTCGGCCCAGGCCTTGGCGGCTTCGCGGTAACGGTCAAAATTGGATGTATCCTTGGTTTCACCTTCGTGCCAGGGGTCGCGGCAGGTTTCCTTGAGGATTTTTTCGCGGAGGGTCAGCAGACCATGGAAAAGTGCTTCGGGACGGGGCGGGCAACCGGGAACGAATACGTCTACGGGAATAAGGTTTTCGGCTCCGCGAACGACGGAATAGTTGTCGTACTTGAAGGGGCCACCGCTAATAGTGCAGGCTCCCATGGCAAGCACATACTTGGGGCCCGGCATCTGTTCCCACAGCATCTGCAGGGCGGGGGCCATGCGACGGGTAATGGTTCCCGCAATAATGAACAAGTCTGCCTGACGGGGAGATGCTCGGAACACTTCGGAACCGAAACGTGCAATATCATAGCGGGCCATGGAACTGCTCATCATTTCGATGGCGCAGCAGCTGGTGCCGTAAGTCAGGGGCCAAATGGAATTGGCACGGGCCCAGTTGACCACATAGTCAACCGCATTCACGACGTACTTGCCGCCGGGAATGGGGTCCAGAATCTTAGGAGCAAAGTTGATTATTCCCATTTGAGAAGTCCTTTTTTCCAGGCGTAGGCAAGGCCAGAAACAAGAATGGCGAGGAAGATTACCAAGTCAATTACAACAACGATGGGGGAGAGGGCTGTATGCCCTGCCATGATTTCCTTGAAGTTCGCCATGACAGGAAGCAGGAACAGCGCTTCGATGTCAAAAACAAGGAAAAGGAGGGCAAACAGATAGTAGCCCACCTTGAACTGAATTCGAGCATTGCCGATGGTTTCCATACCGCATTCGTAGGGAGCCATCTTGTTTTTTGTTTTCTTGGTGCGGTAACCTAGCAATAGGCCTGTCACGGTAGCGGCCGCGGCGATAAACGCTCCCAAAAAAAGGAAAATGGATAGAATTACATATTCTGACATTTCTCGCGCCTCTTAATAGAAGTTCTGCAGTTCCTGTACGGTTCCGAAGAGTGTGTTGCCGATCTGGAATCGGTCTAGGACGTGCTTGAGCAGATCCTTGAATTCATCAATGGTGGCTGCATTCATTTCGTTCAACTTTTCTTGAATAGCGTTGACGTAACCATAACCCACCGGCTTGGTTTTCAAATCTTGCATTTCGCCTGCCCATTGTTGAAGCATCTGGTCTGTCTCGATTCTTGCAATCACGTAACGTGTCGTCGACAAGAGCTCTCGCAAAAAGTGTACCAAGAAGATTTCTTCTTGCAAAATACCCCAACGCTTGTCCTTGCTATAGAGGGAGGCGTTTTCGGCTTTGCCGTAAAAAACTGCTGCCTGGGCATATTCAAGGCACGTCACAAGACGATGCTCGAAATGCTTGGTCTCGTGACCAAGATGCTGAAACCAGATGGCATCGGCAACCGGGTTTGGTTCTTTGCGTTCGGCCACTTCGTTTGGGAACATGGCTCTGAAGGCGTAGTATACTTCTTCGTAGTAACGATTGCGCATTCGGCAGTTGAATGCACGATTCTTCAATGTATAGTCGCTGTGGTGGAGGGTTGTAATCATGATTTAACCACCTGGCGTACGCCTGGAATTTTCTTGATGTTTGAAATAAGGTTGTCGACCTGTTCCTTGCGGTATGCCTTGAATACGAGACGAACCCTGCCGGAATAATTGACACCGGCAGAGGAAATCCGATCCATAAACAGATTCTCGTCTTTCAGGGCTTTCAGCACATCGTAGGTAAAGTTCTTGCGGTTGTCGTTTTCGATGGACAAGTGAACTTCGAAGGCGTGGGTTGACTGCTCGCTCCACTGCACGGCGATTTGCTGACCATCGGTCAGTTTCTTTAGTTCGGGGCAATCTTCGTTGTGGACTTCGATACCGATCTGGGGGCGTAGGACACCGACAATCTTGTCACCGGGAACAGGGGCGCAACACTTGGCGAAGTGGATCATCAAACTGGTTTCGCGCCCGATCTGCAGCGGCATTTCGTCGCGGTATTCGGCCTTCTTGTCCTTGTTGAACGAGGGGAAGAACTTCAGAGCCTTTGCAGAATCGTTGCCGTTCTGGGCGCGGTCGCCGTTGAGGAATCTCTGGATGTCTACCAGGGGCAGTTCACCTTGGCCGATTCGTTCGTAGAAGTCGTCGACGCTTGTGGTCCCGAAATATTTGTTGATGGCTTCTTCTGCAGGACGTTTGTCCTTTTCAATTTTTGCAAGACGCAGTTCTCGAATCCAGATTTCCTTGCCCAAGTCCTTGGACTGTTGGATCATGCTGTTTCGCATCCAGCGACGCAGTTCCTGCTTGGCCTTTACGGTCTTGACCATTTCGAGCCATTCGGGGCTGGGTTCCTGGTGGGGGCTCTTCAAAATCTGGATGGTGGCTCCATGGGTGACCACGGTGTCAAGATTTACCACTTCATCGTTGATTTTTGCGCCAATGCAGTGGAGACCCAGTTCCGTGTGTACGGCAAAGGCGAAGTCAAGGACAATGGCACCCTGGGGCAGTTCTATGGATGTACCCTTGGGGGTGAATACGGTCATGCCGCTAGGTTTCAAGTCAACCTTCAGGAAGTCCAGGTATTCCTTGGAGTCGGAAATCTCGGACTGGAGCTTCACCATGTGGTTCAACCAGGCCAGCTCTTCACCTTCGTGCTGGGTTTCCAGTTTGTAGGCCCAGTGTGCGGCAAAACCCTTTTCTGCCGTAAGGTCCATATCCTTGGTTCGAATCTGGACTTCGACCATCTTGTTGTCGGGGCCGATAACCGTGGTATGGATACTCTGGTAAAGGTTGGGCTTGGGGGTGGCGATGTAATCCTTGAAGCGGCTCTGCAGCGGAGTCCACAGGTTATGGACGTAGCCTAGGGCCAGGTAGCATTCGGGGATGGACTCCACGATGATGCGGATTGCGAAAATGTCGAAAATATCTTCGAACTGGCAGCCGCGACTGAGCATCTTGTTGTAGATACTGTAGATGTTCTTGGTGCGTCCCTGGATGGTACAGTCGAAATCTTCCAGGGCCATCTTGATCTGGAGCGGGCCAATCACGGACTGGATGTACTGTTCGCGGGATTCCTTGTTCTCGATAAGAGCGTCTACCAGTTTTTGGTATTCGTCGGGGTTCACGTACTTGAAACTCAGGTCTTCAAGTTCGTTTTTAAGCTTGTAGAGACCGAATCTGTGGGTCAGCGGAATGTAGATGTCCAGGGTTTCCTGGGCAATCAGCTGGCGCTTTTCGGGCTTCATGTACCGCATGGTTCGCATGTTGTGGATACGGTCCGCGATCTTGATCATGATGACGCGGGGATCCTTGGCCATGGCGATAATCAGCTTTCGGTAAGTCTCTGCCTTCTGGGCAGTCTTGTTGGCTTCCTGGGCTGCTGTAATCTTTGTGACGGCGTCCACCATGAATGCGGTGTCTTCGCCGAACATTTCGGCAAGTTCTTCCAGGGAATGATCCGTATCTTCGACGACGTCGTGCAACAGGCCTGCCAAAACGGTGGGCTGGTCCTGCTTAAGGTCTGCAAGAATCTTGGCTACTTCGTAGGGGTGCTCGGTGTAGGGCATGCCGCTCTTGCGGTACTGTCCTTCGTGAGCTTGGGCGATAAAGGCAACAGCCTTAGACAGAATCCCACGATCTAGGTCGGGATTCTTTCTAATCAGCACATCAATAATGTGCTCTTGGTTAGATGAAAGATTCAGTTGATCCATTACCCTCAATTATATCTAAAAAAGGGGGTGTCGTGTTGTACAGATTGTGAAATAAGCGAAAAATAAGGGCTTTGGGGTTTTCATGCTAAAAATCCAAAAAGGAACTTTTCAAGAGACGTAAAACGTTTGACCTTAAAAACAAATTTTGTAAAGCGCGGTAGGGGCGTTTTTCCCGGGAAAAAATGTTGTAGTGTCTAACAACGTTAATCGTGGACAAAATGTGATTCTTGTCACGTTTGAGATTATATTGTATGGGCCTCGATCTCAAATGGTTGAGAAGAGGGATTGGATGGGTTTATGAAAACAAGAAAAATGCTGGCAGTTTCTGCCATAGCTGTTTTGGGGCTGTTCTCTGCGAATGGCTGTTCTGATGATAAAAGCAATGGTCTTGGACCAGAGGGAGACGTCAATGGGGTTGTCTCCAGTGAAAGCCTATTGGGGCCGGAAAGCTCCGAGTCGGTGTTGCAGGATCCCGTAGGTGGAGAGGCCCTGAGTTCTGAGCAAGAGGAAGTTCCTAATCTGGAGGGGGAAAGTAGCTCCTCCGTCAATCCGGAAAGTTCCGTTTCAGAATTGCCTTTAAGTTCTGCAGATTCCGCGGAAAGCGAGGTGCTGTCTTCCAGTTCAGAAGTCGCAGAGATTTCTAGTTCCAGCGCGATAGTGGAGGCCGCCCCTGCTTTCAAGGAAGACTACCGAGATGAGTGCTCGATTAGTGAAATTCCTACTAGCGTCAACAATGCAAAACTTCCGGACCCGTTCACCACTTTGGCTGGAACACGAATTTCTTCCAAGGACGAGTGGAAGTGCCGTCGTGAAGAAATTGGCGCCATGTACGAAAAGATCATGTACGGCGATAAGCCTCGTAATCCCGAAAAAGTGGAAGGCAAACTTGCAGGAAGCACCTTTACCGTGACCGTGACCGACAAGGGTAAGTCGGCTTCCTTCGCTGTAACCATCAATGGCGCAGGCACCAAGGATAACCCGAAGCCCGCCATGATCGGCTTTGGCGGTGGCTTTATGGGTAACACTTGCGGTAGCCTGGGTGGCTCCCTCTCTGGTCTTGACATTGCTCAGATTATCTTCAACCCCGATAATGTTGCTCCTGAAAGCCAGCGTGGTAGTGGCAAGTTCTACGACATTTATGGATCCAACGCTAGCACTGGCACCATCATGGCATGGGCATGGGGGGTGAGCCGCCTGATTGACGCTCTGGAAAAAACTCCGGAAGCTGGCATCGATGTAAAGCATCTTGGTATTACCGGTTGTTCTCGCTGGGGCAAGGGCTCTCTTGCTGTTGGCGCCTTTGATACCCGTATTGCCTTGACCATTCCCCAGGAATCCGGTTCCGGTGGCGCTTCTCTTTGGCGTGTAGGCGCTCAGGTTAACAAGCAGAAGGGCAAACAGTTTGTACAGGGCCTGAATAGTGCGGGTTCAGAAGGCAACTGGATGAAGACAACCTTCAAGAACTACGACGGAAAGGAAAACACCTTGCCCTTTGACCAGCATATGCTGGTGGCCATGGTGGCTCCTCGTCCCTTGCTGATTATCGACAACGCAGGCCAGGAATGGCTTGGTGAAGTTCCCTCCAACTACTGCGGCCAGGCTTCCAAGGAAGTCTTTGACGCATTGGGCGTAAGCGAAAACTACACCTACAGCCAGGAAGGCGGTCACGCCCACTGCTCTTTGCCCAACGGACAGTTTGACGAAGTGAAGGACTTTATCAACAAGTTCCTGCTGGGTAAGGATGGAGTTCAAACGGGAAAGATTGACTACACCAAGAATTCTGAGCAGATTAAGTGGAATAAGTCCGATTGGATTGACTGGACTACTCCGACGCTCCGATAATTGATTGCGCTAATATGAAAAAGGCTGTTCCTGAAAATGGGACAGCCCTTTTTGATATCTGTTTTTTTTGAGGTTACGCCCCTGCGTCTTCCAAACGCTTGACGTGGCAGTATGCCAATTCCTTGGTCTTCTCGTCACGAAGGTGGAGGCTGGAACCTTCGCAGTAACGCCAGTACTTGCAGGTCTTGCAGTCTCCTAGGCGGGTCCACTTTCGGTCGCGCATGATCTGGTACTTGTTCTGCCAAACATCCCAGATGTCATCCTTGTAGATGTTTCCCTGGATGTAGTCGCCACGGAGGCTGGGGCATGCCGAAATATCGCCATTGGCAAGGACTGAACCTACGTTTACGCCGGCTCGGCAGAAGAAAGGATAGTTGCGAGATTCCTTTTCGTAGCTGCCCAGGAATCCTTCGCAGCCATAGTTTACGTTGATGACTCCCATCCGCTTTGTTTCGCGGATGAAGTCAAAGACCTGCTTGAATTCCTGGTTGGTTAGCTGGAACAGCGGATTGTCCTTGGCTCGCCCCTTGGGGAATACGGTGGCGATTCTCCAACGCTTGACGCCAATCTTGATCAACATGTCGCGAATTTCGGGGAGCTCCGGCAGGTTCTGCTTGTTGACGCAGGTCATGGTGTCAAAGGTAAGGCCTGGCGTGTGGGCTGCCATATTGATGGCTCGGATGGCGTTGTCGAAACTGTTGGGACTTCCGCGGAAATGATTGTGGCTGTCGTGAAGGCCGTCTAGGCTAATGGTGAGGGAACGGAGACCTGCGTTTAGCAAGTCCACGAATTTTTGCGGCGTCATGGCAAGGGCGTTGCTGACCATTCCCCAGGGGTAACCGCGCTTCTTGATTTCTTGACCGCATTCCACCAGGTCTTGGCGCATCAGAGGCTCGCCACCGGTGATGACCACCATGAAGTGCTTGGGGTCAATGTGTGGGGCCAGATGGTCCAATACTGCCATGAAATCTTCACGAGGCATGTCGGGAATGGCATCCTTAAGGCAGTCGCTACCGCAGTGCAGGCAATGCAGGTTGCAGCGCAGGGTGCATTCCCAGAAGAAATAGGTCAGTGGGTGCGTCTTTATTTCATTATGGCGATAAAGACGGTAGAATTCCAGTGCAAGACGTTTCTTGAAGCCTAGCTTCATCGGGACTACTCCTTTTCCTCGGTGCTGGGAACGTCGTTACATGTCCCGTTGAAAAAGCAAGGAGGCCCGTAAACTGCGGGTTGGTCGATGAAGGCGGTGTCCTTGACGAAGGGAGGCTCGTCAATGCCCATGGAACTGCTGGAGTTTTCCTCGCTGGAATTGTTCGGATCTGTTGCGTTGCCAGGATTGCATTCTCTTGCGGCGTCTTCATCAACGCCAAAGAGATTGGAAAATTGTTCCAGAGTGTAGGAACTTCCATCACTGCAATCGCAACCTTCCGTTTTCACAATTTCAACACCGTAATCCGGGCAGATTTCGTCGTGACAAGGAGGAATCGAATAGCTTTCGACCACGGATGGCTTACAGGTCGGCTGTAGCGGCTCCTGCACTACACCATACAGCGGCTCTATCTGGGGAATGGAATTTGACGAACTGCTTGAGGGACGAATCGTATTTTCGCTGTTATTGGATGTCGGTTCCACATTGCTGCTAGAATTAGGGGTTGTCTCGTTGGAACTAGACATTGCTGCGTCGGAACTAGACGGCCCGTCGTAAACAGGCTGTGTGGATGATTCCGAATCGCTGCAGCTGGCCCAGAAACTGGCGAACGAGGCAATAATGAACTTTTGCCAATGCTTCTTTAATAAACTCATTTTATGTCTCCTAATCGAATGAGGTTACTTCTTGATTTTTACTGCGGTTCCATAAACGATGATTTCTGCGGCGCCTGCCATGACGGCTGAAGTCATAAAGCGAATTCCAACGATGGCGTCAGCGCCAACATTGCGGGCGTCCCGTTCCATTCGTTCTGTAGCCTGCTGCCTAGCTTCGTTCAGCATTTCTGTATAGCCTGCCAGTTCGCCACCGATAATGGATTTAAGACCTGCAAAAACATCGCGGACTACATTCTTGCTGAAGACGACGCTACCTTTGACCATGCAGATAGTTTCGATTTCCTTGCCCGAGATAAAGTCTGTGGTGAAAAGTCTCATGGGAACCTCCGTGACGTCGAAAAAAGGATAGATCTTTCCCTAAATATACAATAAAACCCGCCTTGTAGTTAAAGGCGGGTTTTGCTCTTTAAGAGCCCAGATCGGGAGTCGGACCCGAGACCTCTTCCTTACCAAGGAAGTGCTCTACCACTGAGCTACCTGGGCTTTTGCTTAGGTGAGCCCAAAGATAGTACAATATTTGGAACTTTGCAAGGGTTTTTTTGCGGTTGTTGCAAAATTGAGGGAAGAAAGTTAAAAAGGGGAAGTTTTTCCTATATGTCTCATGGTGAGACATATGACGTTTTTTTGCTTTTTTTGATGGCAAAAACTTCAGTTTGTTGTCTTTTCTCCTCTGTAATAAAATTGAAATTTATTGCTTAAAAACATAAATTTGGAACGCTCCATGAAACCGATTTCTGACTACAACGATTATCGCCTTTACATTAGGGATTTCTACGAAGAACGCAAGTTGATGACCGGCTTGTCCTGGCGCGGTTTCAATAAAATGGCTGGCTATGCTTCTCCAAGGTTCTTAAAACTAGTTTGTGACGGGAAGTCGAAGCTGAGTAGTGTCGGCGCGATCCGCCTTGCAAAGGTCATGGGACTTTCTAAAGTTCAATCATCGTACTTCTTAGCATTGGTTTCCTATTGCAACACTTCGGTAGAACGCAGAAAACAAGTCGCCTATGAGCATATGCAGGCTATAGCGAAGGACGAGAAAGTTCGGATTGTAGGGGACGACGCTTATGATTATTATAAAGATTGGTGGAATCCGATACTAAGGGAACTTGCCCCTAGAGTAGCGGTTGCGATACCTGCAAAAATCGCGAGCCTGTTCTATGAGAATGTGTCTTCGGAGGATGTGAGGAAATCTCTGGATTTCATGGTTCAGGCTGGCTTCCTGAAAAAGAACAAGAAAAGTTATGTGCAGACCGATAAGGCTATTCTTGGTTCCTCGGAAAAGATTCCGAAGGCCATTCGCAACATGCATAAACAAATGGCATTTTTTGCAGAGAAGGCCGTAGATAATTTCTCCGTAAGTGACCGTAATTTTTCTGGCATGACGCTTTCTGTAAATCGGGCTGCTTATGATCAGATTGTGAATGAACTTGACTCTTGCCGCAAGAAAATCGCCGCAATTGTCTCGGCCGCAGAGGAGTGTGACCGGATTTACAGGTTGAACTTGCAACTGTTTCCGGTGACAAAAGAGATTGAAAAATGAAGTTTTCTTTGGGAATGATTCTCGCTTTTTGTTGGACTTTCTTGTTCTTTGCCGCCTGTAGCGATTCTGAGAAGAAAGTTGCAAACGGCTATACAGAGGAACAGAACGCGACCAATTTGGATAGCGCGGCTTATGCGCTGTTGATGACATGGGAACCTGCGTCCCCTGTGGCTTTGAGAAAGGTTAACAACGCTGAATTTGGCAAGTCTTGGTACGAAATCCAGTTTACGACGGCAGGCAACTCCTATTACAAACACACTGGCAAGACAGTGGAAGATGCCTGCACCGTAGATCTGTATACCGAACAGAATGGTGTCCGCATGAACCTGACCCGCGTTTACAAGAAAGATGCGCATACGGAATTCTTGAGCCGCGATTCCCTGGACGCCGTGGTGGAAGACCATCTGAACAATACCTACGAAGGCAACAGCGCCGTGGCAAACTGCCAGGCAGATTCTACGGCCTTTGTGGATTATTGTTCCGAAAACGACGGAATCGTCACAGACCTATTCAAGCTGGACAAATGTACCATTCTCCATTTGATATGTGTTGTAAAATTCAAGCCGAAGGTTACCGCAAACGAATATTTGCAAGGCACCGCCAAGAAGATGAAGGACCGCTGCATCGCTGAATTCTACGCCCCGGAGGATCCTGAAGATGAGGAACCTGCGGAAGTTGCTTCCACCTTGTTTGTAGATGAACGCGACGGCCATGTGTATAAAACTGTGAAGATCGGCGACCAAACATGGATGGCAGAAAATCTGAACTACGCCTACCTGGTTTCTACAGAAACATTGGATTCACTTAGCTACTGCCCGGGAGGAGATCCGGCCAACTGTGAAAAGTACGGCAGATTGTATTCCTGGTCCGCTGCTGTGGATTCCGCGGATGTTTTTGGAAAGGGCGTAAAAGATTGTGGAGGAATGGATATCTGCAATCCCGGTCGAAACATCCAGGGCATTTGCCCCGACGGCTGGCGCATCCCGAACCTAGATGACTTTGAAATTCTTGGCGAATTTAAGTCGCCAAGTAAATTTGTTTAACTTGCCTAGAAATATACTCTAA
>NZ_MWQG01000049.1:0-20070 GCF_002210365.1 Fibrobacter sp. UWH1 | reverse complement strand
AGAGAATCATCTAGCAAGGCAGCCTAAATGCTTCCACACATGTTGATGATGCCTCAAAAAATATTCTGTTTTCATCATGCGGGAGGCAATGCCGGAGTATATAGAAAATGGACTCTCAATAAAGGAGAAAAGAACTTCGTTTGCGTTGAGCTTCCCGGCAAGGGAACGCGTAGGCGCGAGCCGTTCGTTAACGACTTTAGCGAAATCTTACCGACACTGGCCGAAAATATCGTCAAAGTTGCACTCAACAAAAAATTCACCCTTTTTGGACACAGCATGGGTGCAGCCATGGCCTTCTATGTAGCAAACTACATTGAAAAGCAGTTTAACATTCATCCAGACAAGATTATTGCCGCAGGCCGCCAGGCCCCACAGGATGAGGATCCAAGCGAATTCAAGAGCTACATGAATGACGATGCCTTGATCGCAGAACTCAAGAAATATAACGCAACCCCTCCTGAAATTCTTGAAAATAAGGAACTTCTGCAATTCATTCTTCCCGAGGTACGCAAGGACTACAAACTTAACGAGAGTCTAATTTACCATGGCGAGCATGTGGATACCCCAATATATCTCCATGCAGGCACAATGGATATCGGAGCGACTAGAGAAATTATGTCGCATTGGAGTTATGTAACTACTCAGGGTACAAAATTTACGGAATTCAACGGAGATCACTTTTTTGTACTCAAATCAAGCAACTACCAAGATTTTTTGACAAAGGGCATCTAAGCAATGACAAACTGCATTCATACAGCCGTTCTTGAAAGGGCGAAACTTATTCCAAACGCAATTGCACTTGTAGCAAGGAATAGCAACGGTTCTTACGCCGAATTGACATACGGTGATTTATTCCTTAAAGTAATGAACGTCGCGGGAATGCTCAAGTCAAAAGGGTTCAAGACAAAGGACTTAATCGCCATTGTCCTACCTAAGGGCATGAATCAAGTCATTGCAGCACTCGCCATTCAATCCATTGGCGCAGCCTATGTGCCCGTTGGAGTACACCAGCCCATGGAACGCGTGCAAAAGATCTTTGAAGCCGCCCATATGAGTGGCGTTCTTACGGATTATGACCACAAGGAATTTTTCAAGGACGAAAAGCGTCCCGTAACCTTTATTGAAGATTCATCAAGCTTTGTAGCCCTTGACGAAAGTGAAATCGTCGCCGATGAAAATGCTCTCGCCTACATCATTTTTACATCGGGAACAACAGGTGTTCCCAAGGGCGTCATGATTTCGCATAAGGGCGCAAGCAATACCATTCGCGATATCAACGCCAGATTCAATGTCTGCGAAAATGATGCGGCCATGGCTATTTCCGAGCTTGACTTCGACCTTTCCGTATACGACCTGTTTGGAATCCTCAGTGCCGGTGGAAAGCTCGCCGTACTTTCGGAAGAGACCAAGAAGGAGGCCTCCGTATGGAAAGCCATCGCAGAAGAACAGAAGATTACGCTATGGAACTCTGTTCCTGCCCTGTTTGAAATGTTCTGCATCGTCATGAACAATATGTCTAGAGTCCCTCTGCGCGCAGTCTTACTATCGGGCGACTGGATTCCTCTTTCGCTCTTTGATACAACAAATAAAATTTGGCCCTCTATTCAATTTACATCGCTTGGTGGAGCAACGGAAGCATCCATTTGGTCCGTAATCTACAACGTAAGTGAAATCAAGAAGGAATGGAAATCTATCCCCTATGGACATGCATTGCGCAATCAAAAGATCCGCGTTGTGGACGAAAATAATAAGGACTGTCCCATAGGTACTCCTGGGGAGCTATGGATTGGTGGCGAAGGTGTGGCCGAAGGGTACCTCAACCAGCCTGAACTTACTGCAGAAAGATTCCCCATAATTGATGGCGAACGCTGGTACCGTACTGGCGACAAGGCTCGCTTTATGGATTGTGTAGATACCGAATTTATGGGACGCCTAGATACGCAGATTAAGCTTGGTGGATACCGCATTGAACTTGGCGAAATCGAAAATGTCATCAAGAAGCATAAGAACTATGTCAATGCCGTAGCCCTTGTTACCGAAAATGGAGCAAAGAAGGAAATTACTGCGGCAGTTGTCCCTACAACGAATAGCGCCTCTCAGCAGCCATCCGTTTCACTTTTCAAGAAGGAAACCGATAAGGAAGAAATTCTCGATAGAAAGAATATTGTTGCGGAATTCATGATTCGTGTCATGAGTGATTCCATGCAATTTGATTTCTGGAATGTATGGCTAAAGTCCAACGGCTTTATGGACCATAACGGAAACATTATCCAAAAGCCCGTCTTCAAAGAATCTGAATTTTCAAGGAAACTCCTTTCTAGCGAAAACATAACCCTATTGCGCGATGTTCTCAACAAGAGTATCCCAGCAACCAATCTTCTCAAAAATGATCTTTTCACACCAGAAAAAATCATGGTGCAAAGCAAGGCCTATGGTGAATTCGTAAAGACACTCCAGGAAGAAATCAAGAACTACCCTAAGGCAAAAATCGCATTCCTCAACGGTCGTTCCGGACTTACCATAAGAAAGTTCCTAGAAGAAACCAATCAACCGGTGGATGTAACCGTATTTGATGAATCAACAGGCATGCTTTCCATGGCAAGGGAAAATCTTGCTCAATTCAAGGATAAATGCAACATAAACTTTGCCATTTCGGACTTAGTTGCTCCCGTACAAGAACTCCAGAGCTTTGATTTTGTGGTAGATGCAGGATTCCTGCATACTTATCAAAACCCGGCAGAGGCTCTTATGCTTGCCTACCTAATGCTAAAGGCAGGTGGAAAGCTTTACGCCATTGATTTCGAAAATTTTGACCCCATCGCAGTCATAAGCTCCGCTGTACTTGAAGACGGCTTCAAGGACTACTCCCGCAGCCGCAAGGGAACATCTCTCCTGACGGATAGCGAATGGGAATCACTCTTTAAAGCTAGCCGTTTTGAAGAAGCAACCATTTTGAACACAAATGGGTTCTCACAGGTGCTCATTGCACAAAAGGAAGCTTCCGCTCCCAAGATTCCAATGGAAGAATTGGGCATCTACCTTAAGCAGAATCTCGTTCCTTACATGATTCCCGCCCGCATTGAAGTCTTTTTAAAGTTCCCCTTGACTCCAAACGGAAAACTAAACCGCAAGTATCTTACCGAACTTTTAAAGAAGAAGGCCGGTGAAGAGAGTGTCGATGAAAATTACATTGGCAAGGAGGAAGATATCGCTTGTATCTGGAAAGATCTCCTTTCCATTCCGCACATTGACCGCAAGGCAAACTTCTTTGAAATTGGAGGTGATAGCCTGCTCGCCACCCGCTTTATTGAAGTACTTCTTCAAAAATACGGAGTCAAGCTTTCGCTAAAGGACTTCTTTGAGCATCCAGAACTCGATATTTTAGCCCAGAAGCTGAGCTCCGAAATGGAAGCATCCGAAAATATGGAAGAGGGCGAAATATGATCGGTATTATCGGTGGTTACGGTAATATTGGGCTCCATGCCGTCAGATTTCTTTCAAAACTCGGTATTACACAAATTCGAATTGGCGGAAGGAACGTAGATAGCATATCAAACGAAATCCGTTCCGAATTTTCCAATGCAGAATGGATAAGCGTCGATGTAAGTAATAAGGATAGCATCCGAAACTTTTTCAATGGTTGCAGCTGCGTGCTTGACGCAACCAGCACCTTAGATGCCAACATGAAAAACATGGATGATGTTGCCGAAGATATGGGAATTCCTCTCGCTCACTTAGGAATTAACGGTTTTTCCCGTAGCAATTCCAAGGTACCCATTCTCTATGGCTCAGGGAGCATTCCTGGACTTTCGGGTCTTATCCCTCAGTATTTGGCTTCTGAATTCGACTCGGTTTCAGAACTTGACTTTGTATACGGTACCTGCAGCGCCATATCGAAAGCTGCTGCAAGGGACTATATGAATGGAATCCTTTCCGATACCAACCACTCCATGATTTATTGGAAAAACGGAAAGCTTGAACCTTATATTCCAAGCCAGTGCAAGTTTGAAATTTTTAGACAGAAGTTTTCAACATTCAGGCTCTATCCATTCTTTGACGACGAGTCGAGAGCCGTTGCCGAAAAGCTTAAGCCAGAAATAGGAAACTGGCAAATGTGCATAATCGGCAAGAGAACTTTGGAAGAACTAGACTCCGCCAGGGAAAGTTACAGGAAAAACCCCGATAAAACCATCGAAAGGCTTTGTACAGCAAACAAGCTTGATTTATTCGGTGTTAAGGAAGATGCCGTTTTCGCGTGTTCCATAAAGGGCATGCAGAAGGGCAAGGAACAGGAAAGCCAAATTATCATATCGGGAATTGGGGCCTCAAGACTTACTGGTGAATGCGCTGCAGCAACAGTCTTTACTATGCAAAGTGTCAAAATGGAGAACAAGAAGTCTCTACTTGGCGAAACATCACTATTCAAAAATGTCATTGACCTTATAAACAAGGACTCAGATATTAGAATCAAGAAAAGCTCCACATCCAACGATCCCGTAGATGAACTGGAAGGAGAAATTTAGGATGAATAGAAAGAAAGTCGTCGTATGCGGAAGTTCATTCGGCCAAATGTACATTCAGGCACTCCAAAGTCTACCTGATGAATTTGTGCTTGTAGGCCTCTATGGAAAGGGCAGCGATCGCTCAAAAAAATGCGCTGAAACCTACCATATACCCCTCTATACCGATTTTAACGAAATTCCACAAGTAGATATCGCCTGCGTAATCGTGAGTGCCGCAACCATTGGCGGATGTGGGACCGATATGGCGCTGCAATTTCTGAATAAGGGTGTAAGCGTTATTCAGGAACAGCCTATACACCCCAAAGACTTGACTCAATGCTATAAGGCAGCGCAGAAAAATAAGACCTACTTTTTAACAAGCGACCTTTACACGGAACTGCCCGAAGTTTCAAGATTCATTCGCATAGCAAAGGCGCTAAACAAGAAGGAGCCTCCTCTTTATATCAAGGGAGCTTTCGCTCCTCAAGTAGCCTACCCTACCTTCGACATTCTTTCACAGGCTTTGCCATCGCTCTATTCGCTACGAATCGAAAATACTATTGAAAATTTGGGGCCTTTCGATATTGCGACAGGCAAAATAGGGAACATCCCCTTTGCTTTTGAATACAACAACCGCGTCTTTGCCGAAGACAGAGACAATTACTCGCAACTTTTGCATAATTTCGCCTTTGTATACGAATCAGGCCGTCTCATTCTTGAAGATACCTTTGGCCCAGTCCTTTGGAAACCCAGGATGCACATGCCCAAGGCAATGTACAATCCGGAAAACCGAAAGGATATGCCAGCCTACGCCTGCGAAAAGACCATGGAAATCATGAACAATTTCTCGGCAAAGAGCTTCGAGGATGTTCTTCTTGACGACTGGAAAAAGGCAATCGGCAAAAACATCCAAAATCTTTCAAGAATGATTGACGAACACGCCAATATCGGCCCCATGGCTCAGCGAGCAATTACATACGCAACACGATGGGCAGAATTTACCACTGCCATGGGTTTTGCAAAGTTCATCACGCCCGATGGGCACCATTACATTCCTTCCGACGAAATCAAGAAATACTGTAGCGAGGTTTAACAATGCAGACGACCATAAATATCCTAGACAATTTTGAAAAGAAAGGCATACTGCTCTGGTCCGAAAACGGAAAACTCAAATACAAAGCCTCTAAGGAAACCATGACGCCAGATGTCATGGCAGAACTTAAGGCGAATAAGGAAGCAATTCTTCAGACCCTTGAAGAACGCGAACAGAATTCAAAATTTGTAATTGACCGAACAAACCGTTACGAGCCCTTCCCTCTAACCGATGTACAGTCTGCCTATCTCGTCGGTAGAAGCAAACTTTATGATTATGGTGGCGTCGCATGCCACGTCTATCTGGAACTCAAGTACAAGGATCTAGATACAAGTCGAGTCCTTGAAATCTGGAATGCGCTCACCCGCAAGTACGATATGCTACATGCGGTAATTAACGAAGGGGGATTCCAGCAGGTATTAAAAGAGGTCCCCTCCCTCGAAATCCCGGAATGGAATTTAGTCAAGAAACCTGAAAATAAAGAGGCTTTTGAAGAATTCCGCAAACAAATGGGAAATAGGGCCTACACTATCGGCAAGTGGCCAATGTTTGGACTAGCCGTTTCCAAGCACGTAGATTACAGCATTCTCCATTTTTCTATTGAATTTTTGATCGCCGACTGGACAAGCATCTGGAAACTCGTGGCAGAATTTGAAGGAGCCTATTTCGACAACGTCGCCATTGAAGGTGAAGAAAAAATTTCGTTCAGGGACTACTTGATAGCCGAGAAGAAAATCAAGGAAAGTAAGCAGTACCAGAGCGAAAAAGCATACTGGATGGAGCGTATCCCGAACCTCCCCGAATCTCCAGAATTGCCGATCAATTCGATTGACCAGGTTCAAGACGCCTTTGAACGAAAGTTCACAAGGCTTTCCCCTGAAGAATGGAACAGGGTCAAGACTCGTTCAAAGCAATATGGCCTTACGCCGACCGTCCCCGTCCTTACCGCCTACGCCGATGTCCTTGCCAAGTGGAGCAGAAACAAGGATTTCTGCATCAATATGACGGTACTTAACCGCCTCCCCCTTCACAAGGATGTTATGGAAATTGTTGGGGACTTTACATCTTTAAGCCTTCTTGAAATCCATAACAATACAAAGACAGACTTTTTAACAAGGGCCAAAACCTTAAACGCCCAGCTATTTGACGATATCGACCACAGACTTTTCAGTGGCGTAGAGGTCATGCGCGAAATATCCAGGCAGACAAAGAAGAATGGTATCTCTATGCCTATCGTGTACACCAGCGCCATAGGGCTTTCTGAATCGTCAAAGCCTTTACGCGCTGAATTCTGCGGGGGTATATCCCAAACTCCGCAAACGTTCATAGACTGCCAGGTCATGGATGGATCTTTCGGCCTACAGGTCAACTGGGATTTGAGAGCAGGCGTTTTTGCACCAGATATCATTGACGCTATGTTCAAGTCTTTTGAGGAACGCTTAAAGTCATTGGCTGATGAAAATGCAGACTGGACACTCATAAAGAATCTAGCCATACCTCAAAAGGACCACGAAGAACGTACTACCGCCAACAGCACGCAACGTCAATGGAACGTCCGTATGCTGCAAGCTGACTTTAGAAAGAATGTATTGGCAAACCCAGCAAAGATTGCCGTTGATGACGGCATCACCAATTTTACTTACAGAGAACTTGACCTGCGAGCCAGTGCACTCGCCCAGGCACTTGTAGATAACGGCGTAAAAAGAGGTGATTCGGTTCCTGTCCTTATGGAAAAGAGCGCTTGGCAGATTGTAAGCGTCATGGGAATCCTTTATGCAGGAGCGGTCTATATTCCTATTTCTGCGGCACACGCTAGCGGTAGAGCCCAGAAAATTATGACAAAATCAGGCTGCAAGGTTGTTTTAGGCGTTTCCACAGAAGAACACCCGGAAGCCGAAGGATACACCTTAATCAATGTGGATACCCTTGCCCCCACGGAAGGTTTTACAGAAGTAAGCAATGATCCAAATGATGTAGCCTACGTCATCTACACCTCCGGAAGTACCGGTGAACCTAAGGGTGTTGTCATTACCCATGCAGGTGCAATGAACACTATTGATGACATGAATGCAAGATTTCACGTTTCATCAAATGACAACGTCCTTGGACTTTCTCAGCTCAATTTTGACCTTTCCGTGTATGACATCTTTGGCGTTCTTGGTGCAGGAGGCACAATCTATTATCCGCCAAAGGCAGATTACATGAACCCCGCCTATTGGTACAGCTTGCTTCACGAAAAGCAAATTACGCTATGGAATAGCGTTCCCGCTCTCATGAAAATACTCCTCAACTATACAGAGTCTGTATCTAATCCCAAGCTTCCGCTAGAAAAGGTATTCCTCTCTGGCGACTGGATTCCTGTCGATATGCCGGGGACCATCCAAAAATACGCTCCAACAGCAGAAGTCATCTGTCTTGGAGGAGCTACTGAAGCTTCTATCTGGTCAAATTACCACCGTTATGACGCCAATGACGGTTTAAAGATACTCCCCTATGGAAGGCCTCTTTCGAACCAGACCATGTATGTCCTCGATGAAAATCTCGAAGATTGCCCCGTACTTGTACCCGGTCAAATTGCACTGGGTGGCGATGGCGTAGCCCTCGGTTATCATTTTGACAAGGAACGCACGGATAAGCAGTTCGTATTCCTTCCAGGAACTACAAAACGTGTCTACCTTACCGGAGACTTTGGCCGTTACCTCCATGGAGGTGAAATTGAATTTCTCGGCCGTCGAGATAACCAGGTCAAGATTCGCGGTCATCGCATTGAACTCGGTGAAATCGAAAATGTGCTTTTGGAATTCAAAAACGTACGCGCCGCTGTAGCCATCGTAAGTGCCGACAAAAATGAAATTTTTGCCATGATTGAAAAATCCGGCGAAATCGATAAGGATGGGCTTAAGAATCACATCGATAAGTACCTGCTCCACTACATGCACCCCTCCCATATCGAAATCGTGGAGGCAATGCCACTTTCCACCAATGGAAAGATTGACCGAAAGGCCGTACTCTCACTCATTGAATCCAAGAAAGTTTGCAACAAGGATACCCATACAGACTCGGCGATAACTCCAGATGAAGAAAAAATTGCTGAAATTTGGAAAAAAGCTTTAGAGGTCAATCAGATTGGCCCCGAAGAAAACGTCTATGACCTTGGCGCAAATTCAATCATGATGACTCAGGTAGCGACATCTATTCGCACCCAGCTCAAGATTGAGATGCCCTTTGATATTCTGTTAAAGCAGATGCTAGACTACCCCACTGTACGCGATACGGCAAACTTCCTATTCCATAAGGAAGAAAATGAAGTCAAGAAGGACAAGGGCGATTTTATCCGCATGGTGCACTACGGGAATGGAGAAATCAAGGATGGGAAAATTCGAGTCATTCTCCCACCCATTTTCTGGAATCCGGATAGATTCAAGTATATTGTTCCCACACTTCAGGCCCAGAATGAAGGCGAGGTATATACCTTCGCTATTGATGATGATGAAGGCTACTTTAGCGTAAAACCGGAAGATGTCGGAACGACACTTGCTGCGTTATTCACCAAGCATATCCTTGAAACAGGGGCAAAGAGCGTTCAACTGATTGGCTATTGCTTTATTTCATCCGTAGCAATTGAAGTTGCAGAACGTTTGGAAGAAGCCGGTGTCAAAGTTCCTGACCTCTCGATTATTGACGGAACACGATTTGGTTTCACAAGCAAGACGATATTCACCCGTAACATATTCTTTTCTGAAATGCTTGCCGTTGACCTTATGAAATGGGGTCTCGATGCGGTAGAATGTGCCGAATGTTTCCAGAAAATACTTGAAACAAGCAAGAAGACTGAAATTGGCAAGGAAGAAATCATTGCCACAGCAGACCTAATGAAGGATGGTTCAAAGCTCAAGCAGTTCCTCGAAATGAATGACGATGATATTCTCGCCCTTTGCAAAGAATACAGCATGAACTTCGCCCACACTGCCGATGACAAGACTCTAAAACGCCTATTAAAGTTATATACCCATAATACAAGTATTTTGGGATTCTACACGCCAACCCCGTATTTTGGCAATGTACGCTACTTTATGGCCGAAAATAAAGAAGGCGTATTCAGATACTTCGGCATGTTCTACAAGGAATGGGAAGAACTCTGCATTGGTAATTATGAGCTCCAGATTATCAAGGGGAACCACTTTAGCTGCATCGACGATCCGACATACGCAAAGGAACTCGCCCAAAAGCTTAGCTATGCCCACAAGGAGGCTGAATAATGCAGCTGATTTCTGAATTTGCAGAAAGAGGCATCCTGCTTTGGACCGAAGACGGAAAGCTGAAGTTTCGCGCAACAAAGTCCGCTTTGACCACCGAAGACAAGGAAACTCTCAAGCAGCATAAAGAGAAAATTATTGCCTATCTGAACCATCAAAAGGAACTTGCATCAAAGGCATTCCCTCTCACGTCCATTCAAAAGTCCTACTTGACCGGACGTGACGAGATTTATGACCTTGGCGGCATCAATACCCATTACTACATGGAACTCACGTCTGATATTCCCCTGGACGCATGCAAGATGGAGGAGGCCCTCAACGAGACAATCGCCCATTGCGATGCTATGCGGCTTATCATCTTTAAAAATGGCACCCAAGCAGTCCTCGAAGATGTCCCCCATGTGAATATCAAGGAATATACGTTCACTAGCGCAGAGGAAAGGCTTAAGGGCAGAAGCGAGTGGAATCACCACATCTATCAACTTGACCAATGGCCGCTATTTACATTCCGCATTTCCCATGTGAGCGGAGAAAAGGACATTCTCCACATTGATTTTGACTGCATTATCATGGATTCCTTCAGCGCAAAAATTGCCATTACGCAGATGCTGAAAATCTATAATGGCGAAACGGTAACGTGGCCAGGCTACAGCTTTAAGCAATATAGCGAAGAATTGTCTGCCTTTGAGTCAAAGCAGGACTACAGCGCAGCAGAAGCCTATTGGAAAGGCAAGGTGAATGAAATCGTGGTAGAACCGGATTTGCCTTACGCAAAGCCTCTTTCCGAGATTCACAATCACCGTTTCGACCGAATGACTGGCGGCATTACAAAAGAGGAATACGTAAAACTACAGCAGGTGGCAAAAAATTACCGATCGACACCTTCAGCCATTGTAAGTTGCGTACTGCTAAAGACTTTACTGAAGCACAGCAAAGGCAACGCCATCACCATCAACTCAACATTATACAATAGGCAGCCGCTACACAAGGATATTTATAGCGTCGTTGGCGACTTTACAAATATTGCCTACCTAACGCTGTCAAAGAATGCCGGCAGTTTTTTACAGAGCATTCAGGCCGTTCAAAAGGAAATGTGGCAATTCGTGCGGTTCCACTCCTATGACGGAACAAAGATACTCAAGTTCAAGGAGAATCTGCGCCCTATGAAGGCACAGCTCCCCATTGTGCTTACCTGCGTTCTCGATGGTGGCAAGACGGTCAATACGCTCCCCGGTGGAATTCGCCAGACAAATTCCCTGAGCAAGACCCCGCAGGTCGTATTGGATTACCAGGTTACAGACTTTGACGGATCACTTTCACTGTGCTTCGACTATGTAAAAATGGCTTTCGAGTATTCAACAATCAAGGAAATCATGGATGACAACATTGCCCTTTTACGTCGACTATTAACAGAAGATTGGAACCAAATAGAATAAGATGCTCTACGCATTAACCGACATAAAGAATTTTGCAGAGGATGATCTTGTAGCATTTTCTCCTTTCCTAAGCCTACAGCGAAAGCAGAAAATTGATCGCTACAAATTCTTTGCCGACAAGAAGATTTCCGCTTTGGCCTACCTGCTTTTGAAATCAGCCTATGTAATAGAGACTGGTAAAAGAATAATGGAAGATTTTGAAATTGGTAAATACGGCAAGCCCTATTTCAAGAACGAACCCTTTATCCAATTCAACATTTCCCATGCCAGGGAAGGCGTTGTCTGCGGAATTTCCAAGGAAGATATTGGAGTTGACATTACTGGAATAGACAAGCGAAACCTGGACTGCATCAAAAGCGCCATGCACCCTAACGAGATACGGAAAATTGAGCAGGATGCAAATGGAGTTACCTTGTTCACCCGTTTTTGGTCGCTTAAGGAAAGCTACGTCAAATGCCAGGGAACAGGAATCAGCTCTAAGATCAACAAGATGGACTTCTCCCCTTTTGATGAAGATTCTTTCCGTTACGAGCTTCAGGTGATGCAAGTCTTCAACGATACGAATTCCGTTATTACGTCCTGCTCTGCAAGCGTAGAGTCCATAAAGAAATTAAACATTAAACAAATCCATAACATTCTTTCAGGTACATGATTCATGAAACAACTACCCTCCCTTAACGAAAGATTAAAAGACTACCTTAAGAGTGATTCAAAGATCACCCTTTATAAGGATGGAACAACAACGCTCTATTCAAAGGCAAGCCTTGAGAAAGACATCCTTTTCGCCCGCCATACATTTAAAAAATATGGACTAAAACAAGGCGACATGGTTCTATTCCAAATTAATGCCGCGACAAAGAAAGCTTTTCTAGCAAGCTTTTTCGCATTGCTTTCTATGGGGGTCGCTCCCGTTCTTTTGACAGCAGCTCGCAGCAGAGACCATGTTACAAGGCTAAAACGCGTTGCAGGCGATAACCCAACCGCTCCTATTATTGCAGATAGTGAAACAGCAGAATTCATCAAGTTTTTCTGGAAAGACCTAGACAAGAATCGAATCATTACCGTTGTCGAGAATGTCGAGAAATATCCTGACGACATGGAAAATGAAATCGAATATGCGGATGTAGACCCAAATGCACTGGCTCTCGTGCTTTATTCCTCGGGAAGCACTACGGATCCGAAAGGCGTTATGATGAATAACCAGAGATTCCTGCTCATGCTCAAGAACCTCGGTAAGGCGCTTAAGACTAGTCCAAAGGACATTTGGCTACAATGGCTTCCCCTTGAACATGCCTTTGGCATTGTTACACTGATAGTCATCCCGATGTACTATAATCTGGGTGCGGTTCACATGAACGCTGTAGAATTCATTCAGAATCCTAAATCATGGTTCGACGCAGTAAGCAAGACTCGCGCAACAAAAACAGCGGCTCCCAATTTTGCCTATCCACTACTCAAGCAGGCAATCCAGGGGAACGAAAAATGGGACTTGTCCTGCTTAGACTTCATTCTAAATGGTGGCGAACCGCTTTCCAAGAAAGTCTGTAAGGAATTTACCGATTCCATGAAACACTTTGGGTTCAAAGAAAATACTATAGTACCGCTTTACGGCCTTACAGAAGCTTTGGGTGCAGTGACCTTCAATATGGAACATGAATACCCAGAAGTCTATGCAGAAAAGCTTACTGCAGGCATTGATTTCAACCTTGACGTGCTTAAGGCAAACATTGCCGATATCGTATGCCAGGGCAGAGCCATTCCCGAGATGCAGATTCGAATATCCAATGATCTTGGCGAACCGCTCAACGATTATGTAGTTGGAAACATTCTTGTGAAAAGCGACTATATCTGCACCGGATATCTGAGCAAGGATTCGTCCGACCTCTTTATTGACGGATGGCTTGACACAGGCGACCTGGGATTCCTAAGCGAAGGCCTTCTTTATGTGGTTGGCCGCAAGAAAGATATGTTTTTCATTCACGGGAAAAACATTTACCTTCGCGACATTGAACAAGTCATAACCTCTAAATTCGGATACCGTTGCGCAGTATGCGGAGATAACGATTTTGCATCAGGAAACAACTATGTCTACTTGTTTGTAGAATCCCAGGATCCAGCGGATATTCCCGTTAAAGAACTCAAGGAACACGTATTCTCCGAAATGGGTTTTGGCCTAAACAAGGTCATCCCTATGAAAAAGCTCATTACAACAGGAACTGGAAAAATAGCCAAGGAAAAGATGCTATTGGCCTTCAAAAATGGTGAAATTACAGGAGTATAAAAATGCCCGCTTTGTCGATTGACGAAATTATTTCAAATTTCAAGAGTATTACACAAAAGAACCTCGAAAAGGATACCTCGCTCTATGAGGTTTTCGAGGATTCCATCCAGATGTTCAGGTTTCTGGGAAAGCTGAAGGACAACATGGGTGTAGAATTCGGCATGTTGGATCTCGTTCAAGCCGAAACCATCGGGGATCTCGCAAGAAAGGTTCTTGAAAAGAAGGGAACGGAAACCGTCATTGAACGTGAAGTCCCGCTGACTTCGATGCAACAGTCCTATAGGTTGGGTCGCGAACAGAATTTCCACAATGGGCTGAATTCAACGCACTTCTATTTTGAAGTCCGCCATAATTTTAACCTGGACAAGGCGGAAAGCTGCCTAAGAAATCTCATTGAAAAGCATGATGCCCTGCGAGCATTCGTAAACGGCGAAAATCAGTGTGTTTACGACAAGAGCATTGCAAGAACATTCAAGATTACTCGTGAGCACATGTCCGAACAGCAGGCCGAAACATACCTGCAGGGCACTCGTAATCGTGTACAAACAGAAATAAGGAGTCTCGAGAAGTGGCCTCTTTTTAATATCGTAAATATCGAAACCGAAAAGGGAAACATTACCTCCATTGACCTTGAGCTCATGTTCATCGACGGTCTCAGCGCCCAGGGGCTCGCTACAGAATTCTTGATGCTTTACAACGACGAGGCAATTCCCAATTTCAACTTTGAGGAAAATCCCCAATATGTCCAGTGGATTAAGGAACGTTCCAATCCCACAAAGCATGATGTCGACAAAAAATTCTGGGATAGCCGAATAGATTCTTTTCCCGAAGCCCCAAAGCTCCCCACTGTAGAAAAAATCTCCTCCAAGGACAATATCTGCAGGCGAAAACAGGCAAGATTTTCTAAGGAAACACTTCGAGCACTTGATATTTTCGCAAAAAAAAATGGCGTTACTTCCAGCATTGTCCTTTTCTATCTCTATCTAAAGACAATAGCTAGATTCAGCGAATCTAGTGACTTCTCTGTCAATATTACCATGTTGAACAGGCCCTATGGCATTGAGGGGATGGATTTCATCATTGGCGATTACACGAGTAACGTCATTTACGATTTCAGCGAAAGCCTTTTCAAGGGAAAATCCCTCAAGGAAACTCTCCAGGCCGTGCGCGACAAGATGTATGAATACATCGATCACAGTTCATACGAAGGTGTCGAAGTCATTCGTGACCTCATTCGCAAAAAGCGTATCGATAACGAAAACCCGATGCCCATTGTCTTTACGAGCATGCTTTTTGGAAAGCTCCCTGCCCCTAAGGATATTGAAGTTACCTATGTTCAATCGCAAACGTCACAGGTAAGTATCGATAACCAAATCTGCAAGACCAACGACGGCGGGCTCCTGATTTCATGGGATTACCTCGAAAAGATTTTCCCTGCAAATACAATTAAGGACATGTTCAAGTTCTACTCCGAAAATATCCAGGCTCTTGCCGATAGCGGAGAAATGTCTTCAGAGGATCCTGAATTTATTGAATCTGTCAATAAATACAACCAGACTAGTGAAAAATTTGAGATCAAGCATCCTCTCACCTATATCATTGATTCTTTTGACAAGTTCAGCGCAAAGACCGCTATCAAGGATTCAACAAGAAGCCTTACCTATGGCGAACTCAAGAATGCCGTAAGCCATGCTGCCAAGTATCTTGAGGACAAAGGAGTTGTTGTGGGTGATTCCGTAGGCATCCTGGTTCAGAAGAATGTACAGACTGTTGTAAGCATTCTCGCCACCATGGCAGCAGGCGCAACCTACATTCCCATTGACTACAAGTGGCCCAAGGAACGCCAGAACTTCATTCATGAGAATTCAAATTGTCGAATGACTGTTGATCCGAATGAAATAGAGCTTGACACAACGAGCTATGTAGACTGCTTTAGGCCCAATTCAAATCTAGGGGCAACTGCCTATGTGATTTACACATCCGGAAGTACGGGTACTCCAAAGGGAGTTTCCATTGCCTATGGAGCCATGGTCAATACGATTCTCGACATCAACAAACGCTTTGGCGTAAGTGAAAATTCCACAATTCTTGGGCTTTCTTCTTACTGTTTCGACTTGAGCGTTTATGATATCTTTGGCTCACTTTCTACCGGTGCCGAACTGGACATCGCAAAGGACATTCAAGAAACTGCCGAAATCAAGAGCTTTGTTGACAATGCAAAGACTATTCTCTGGAACTCCGTTCCCGCTGGCATGGAACTATTCATTGACAGCCTCCCCGAAGACTATGTCAACGAAGAACTCAAATCGGTACTTTTGAGTGGAGATTGGATTTCCGTTACGCTTCCTGACCGCATTCACAAGCATTTCCCCAACGCAAATGTGTATAGCTTCGGCGGAGCAACCGAAGCTTCCATCTGGTCCATCTATTACCCCATTACCAAGGTTCCTAGCGAATGGAAGAGCATTCCCTACGGCTATCCGCTCGCTAACCAGACCATCTACATCCTCACTGACGAACTTGAAATTTGCCCCCCGGAAATCAAGGGTGAAATTTACATTGGTGGCGTAGGCGTTGCCCAAGGATACGCCAATAGCCCAGAAAAGACTGCAGCGGCATTTATTGATCACAAAAAATACGGTCGCATTTACAAGACTGGCGATTTTGGAAAATTCAGCAGTGAGGGCTATGTCATTTTCCTCGGGCGCAAGGATTCCCAGGTAAAAATTGGCGGCTACCGCATTGAGCTTGGCGAAATTGAACAATGCATGCAGAGCATCGATGGAATCGAAGCAGCAGTTGTCATTGTCAATGCAAACAAGCAACTTGCCGCATTCTACACAGGGGAAAATATTTCAAAGGATAAGCTGAGTTCCGAGCTTTCAAAGTTCCTGCCTAGCTATATGGTTCCGCATCTTTATCAAAACCTTGAAAAGATGCCTCTCTCGCCAAATGGCAAGATTGATCGCAAGGCTTTGTCTAGCGTAGCCTGCAAAGGAACAACCGAAAAAGAACCAGTCGAAAAGAACACCTTCCTCACAGGAATTCAGCAAAGAATCCTAAGAGTCTGGAAGAAAGTCCTTGAAATTCAGAAACTTGACGAAAAGATGGATTTCTTTGAACTCGGTGGCGATTCCATCAAGGCCCAGCGTATTGCCCAGCGTATTGAAAAGGAATTCAACGTTCGCATACCTTTTAGCTCCATTCTCAACGCTAAATCGGCTCTTGAATTTGCTCAATTTGCAGAATCCAAGATTAATGAAAGCGTAAAGCCCGCAAGCGCAGACATTCAAAAAGCAAGCGATGTATCCAAGAACAAGACATTTCCTCTCACAGGAGTCCAGCTTGCTTACCTTAATGGAAGGAACGAACACTTTGAACTTGGAAAGTACAACGCTCACTACTTCTTTGAAATCGATACGGAATATGAGGCAGTTGATGTCGAAAATGCAATCAACCAAGTTGTCAAGAAACATGATGCTCTGCGAGCAATTTTCCTTCCCCAGGGCATTCAGAAGGTTCTTGTCGATGTGCCAAGGTACCATGTAGAGGTTGTACACTGCAACATCGAAAACCATGAAGCAGAAATCATGCGTCTCCGCAATGAGCTTTCGCACCACTGCTACAAGCATGATACTTGGCCGCTATTCACCTTAAAGATGGTTGAATGGGATAACCACAAGGTTTTGTTCTTTAGCTTTGACCTGATGGTCTGCGATGGCGACAGTATGCAGATTTTCTTCTCGGACATCGCAAGAATTCTCCGTAAGCAGCCTTTCGAAAGCGAAATCAACTATTCTTACGAACAGTACATTCGCGATCTTGACTATTCAAAAGATTCAAAGCGCATCGAAGAAGATAAGTCCTACTGGATGGAAGAAATCAAGAACTTTCCCTCGTACCCCCATGTTCCTACAGTCATGAAGCTCTCTGACTGCAAGGAATATACCATGGAAAGGAAAAAAGCGGTCATCTGCAAAAAAACCTGGAAACAGTTCAAGGCCGTAGCCAAGAATCACAGAGTTTCTCCGTCCGCACTTCTCTGCACAATTTACGCAAAGGTTCTCTCCAGATGGTGCAACCAAGAAGATCTATTGCTGAACCTTACCGCCTTCGAAAGGAAGCCTTTCCATAGGGATGTAGAAAAGATCATCGGTGATTTTACCAAGTTGCTACCCCTCTCGTTGAGTGTCAAGGAAAAGGATTTATGGACCTCGGCAAGCTACGTCCAGGAACGCATCATGACAGGTCTTGAGCATCTTTCCTTTGACGGAACAGAGATTATGCGCGAGCTCGCTAAACAAAGCGGACAGTTTGGCAAGGCGCTTCTCCCAGTCGTTTTCACATGCGTACTCTTCGATTCTCCGGAAAACTACTACGAAGTCCTTGGAAAGCTCCGCTACTCCATTTCCCAGACACCACAGGTGTTTATTGATAACCAGATTGCCGAAATGGAACAGAAACTTTTCATTTCCTGGGATATCGTCAAGGAAATCTTTGATCCAGAAGTTATCGATGCCATTTTTAACGACTTTGTAGAAAACATCCGCTACATTGCCGCAGGTGAACAGAATTTGCTGTTCTTCGGCATCAATAGCCAATGGGGTAAGTACAATCCACCCATGCACGAATCCCCCATGGAAACCATGATTGGACTTGTAAACAAGGCTTTAAAACTATACCCGGAACAGACTGCAGTCGTAAACAAGGGCGATTCCATTACTTACGAAGCGTTAGACAAGCTTTCAAACCAGATAGCGCACCTGCTTAAGCAAAAGGATGTAAAACACGGCGACCGAGTAGCAGTCCTTGGCGAACGCAAGATTGAAACAATCGCAAGCATTGTTGGCATTATGAAGGCCGGCGGAGTCTATGTTCCTGTAGATGTAGCTTACCCCAAGGAACGCATTGACTTCATTATGCAAGATGCATGCTGCAAGCTTCTTCTGAGCAAGGCATTCCTTGAACAGGAGCATGTGAAAACTCTCGATAGCACTGACGTTCCTGCAACAAGCTACCCCGAAGACGAAGCCTACATTATCTACACATCAGGTAGTACCGGCAAGCCCAAGGGCGTTGTCATGCAGCATGGAGCCGTAGCCAACACAATTATTGACATCAACGAACGAATTGGCCTCAATAAGAACGACGCTCTCATCGGCATTTCTTCCATTTGCTTTGACCTGAGTGTCTATGATATCTTCGGAAGTCTGAGCAGCGGAGCAAAGCTTGCACTCGTGAACGACGCAAGGAACATGGACGAAATTTGCAATACAGTAGCATGCGAAAACGTAACCGTATGGAACTCCGTCCCAATCCTATACGCCATGGCAATGCAGCATAGGATCCATGCAAATATTTCTACAGAGTTGAAACTCAGGAAGGTTTTGCTTTCTGGAGACTGGATTCCTCTAGATATCTGTACCACCTCCAAGAATGCTGGCTCCAAAGCAGACCTCATCAGCCTCGGTGGCGCAACAGAAGCAGCCATCTGGTCCATAGCCTATCCGTTCAGTGAAGTAAAACCTGAATGGAACAGTATTCCTTACGGTATGCCGCTCAAGAACCAGATGTTCTATGTGCTGAACAAGAACCTTGAACTCTGTCCCGTTGAAACGGAAGGTGACTTGTTCATCGGTGGCATTGGCCTTGCCAAATGCTACAACAACGATCCTGAAAAGACTTCCAAGGCGTTTATTGACCACCCGAAACTTGGGCGAATTTACCGCACGGGTGACGTAGGAAAGCTCAAGAAGGAAGGCTACATTGAATTCCTCGGACGTTCCGATAACCAAGTAAAGCTTCACGGCTTTAGGATTGAACTTGGTGAAATTGAATCGGCAATTCTGCATACAGGTTACGTCCAGGAAGCTGTGGCTACAATGAAGGACATTCCGGGAAGCGGAAAACAGATCATTGCCTATGTGACAAAGACTTCTGTTGATAACGCAGAGAAGGTTTTAAAGGCCGAAATTTCAAAGACCCTTACGGAATATATGATTCCTTCGCGCATTGTCGTGCTAGAAGAACTTCCACTCAGTGCCAATGGAAAGGTTGACCTGAAGAGTCTCCCCCTCCCCGAAGCTATGGCCAAGGAATCGGAAAACCTTTCAAAGGAATCCTTTGACACCTACACCGAAACTGAAAAACAGCTGGTTACCATCTGGAGAAATGTTTTCGAAAACCAGAATATCCTCCTGGAAGACGACTTCTACTCTCTCGGTGGAGAATCCATCATCCTTATGAAGCTTGTGGATACCATTACAGCAGAAATGGGAAAGACAGTCACCATTGATGACATTCTTCAGGCTGTAAATATCAAGGAGCTATCTGCAAAACTTTCGTAATTTCATGACTGAGCCGACTGCGCTGCACTGCATGGCAGTGCAAGGCTATTAAAAAAGGTTCCCATTCAGAAAGAATGGGAACCTTTTTTATGTTAAAGGGCGCGGATTCTCATCGTCAAGTAAATCCGATCTAGGCTGAAAACAAAAAAAAATCC